>CALXIG010000243.1 GCA_944388305.1 uncultured Clostridia bacterium | reverse complement strand
GGGCAAGCAGTACCCGGAAAGCCGGGCGCATTTTTTTTTTTTGCTTACAGAAAAACGGGAGCGGGTCTTTCGTGTTGTGCTCGATTTCCACCAGTCGGCCATCAGCCGGGGATATCTGCCGGTGGATTTTTACGACGGCAGCATCCTCTACGACTTTGAGGCGGAAAAAACCGTCCTCTGCGACATCGATTTTTACCAAAAGCGCCCCCTGTTCAACAGGATGGGGCGGATGTGGGGCTCGGCGCGGTTTATGTCGCCGGAGGAATTCACGCTGGGGGCGGAAATCGACGAGGTCACGGCCGTCTTTTTGATGGGGGCCACCGCCTTCGCCCTCTTTGGCGGGGAGCTCGACCGCTCCCGGGAAAAATGGGCACTTTGCGATCGGAAATACGCCGCGGCGCTGCGGGCGGTTTCGAAAAACCGGGCGGAACGCTTCCAGAGCCTGCGGGAATTCGCGGCGGCGTGGAATGGGGAGGATTGACATGAAGGAACAGGAATACCGGAAGATTGAGTCGCACATGAAGGACTGCATGAAAGAGGAAGACGCCGCCCACGACCGGGAGCACGTCTACCGGGTGCTGCGGGCCGCGCTGAAAATTGCGGAGAGCGAGCCGGAGGCGGACCGGGACATCCTGACGGCCGCTTGCCTCCTCCACGACATCGGGCGGGAAAGGCAGTACGCCGACCCGCAGGTCTGCCACGCCGAGGCGGGCGCGGAGATGGCCCTGCTCTTTCTGCGCGAACAGGGCTGGGAGGAATCCCGCGCCGCGCACGTATCCGCCTGCATTTTGACCCACCGCTTCCGCAAGGGCCGGGAGCCTGGTTCCATCGAGGCGAAGATCCTCTTTGACGCCGACAAGCTGGACGCCTGCGGGGCTGTCGGCATCGCCCGCACGCTTCTCTATCAGGGGAAGATGGGGGAGCCGCTCTACCGCACCGGGGAGGACGGCAGGCCCCTGCCGGGGGACCCGGACGAGCCGGAATCCTTCCTGCGGGAATACCGGAAGAAGCTTTCGAAACTCTACGGCCGGTTTTACACCCCCGCCGCGGCGGAGATGGCAAAGGAGCGGCAGGTGATCGCAGAAGCCTTCTATCAGGCGGTTTTGCGGGAAATCCATATGGCAGATTGAGGAGAAATGCTATGACGACGGACAGCATCGAGACCGCGCGGCTGCTCATCCGCAGCACCCGGGAGGAGGACGGGGCGTTCTGCCTGAGCCTCTGGCTCGATGAGGAAATGGGGAAATACCTCTCCGACCCGCCCCGGGACAGGGCGGATGAGGCGGAGCTGCATTTCGCCGAAGGCATCGAGGAACAGGAGGGCTGGTACCCCTTCGTGGCGGAGCTGAAGGCGGCGGGTGAGCGGATCGCCACCTGCTCGGCAGTCCCGGGCGCGGACGGGAAAAGCTGGGATTTGGGCTACTGCGTCCACAAAAAGTACTGGCGGCAGGGCTTTGCCACCGAAATGCTCACAGCCCTCATCCGGGAGGGACGCCGCCGCGGTATCCGCATCTTCACAGCTTCGGTGGCCAGGGAAAACGCCGGCTCCAACGCCGTTTTGCGGAAGCTCGGGTTTTCTGTGGAAAAGGAGGGCTTTTTCCGCAAGCGGGGGACGGAGATCGTCTACCCGGAATATGTGTACCGGCTTAACCTGGGGAAATTTTGATGAAGCGGGAATTGGGAATCGCCCGGTGCGGGCTTGCCTGCTGTCTCTGTTCGGAAAATGAGCGCTGCGCCGGATGCGGGCAGTGCGCGGACAGGGAGAGCTGTGAGAACCGCAGATGTTCTATGGAAAAGGGGCTGGCAGGCTGCTGGGAATGCCCCGAAGACTGCCGGAAGGGGCTGCTCGCCAGGGGGAAACCCTACGGCTTCACCCGGTTTGCAGGGCTTTACGGGGTGAAAGCCCTGCTCGACTGCCTGGAGGCAAACGAGAAACGGGGCGTCGTCTACCACCGGCAGGGGATCATCGGGGATTACGACGAGTGCAGCTCCATTGCGGAGCTGTTCCGGCTGATTGAGACCGGGGAAAGGCGGTAAAATATGAATGCTCTGGTGATTTACGACTCTCACTATGGCTTTACCGGGCGGTACGCCCGCTGGATCGCGGAGGAGCTGGGCTGCCCCTGCGCGGCCCGGAGGGAGGTCAGTCCGGAGGAACTGCTGAAATACAACGGGCTGATCTACGGCGGCGGACTGTACGCCGGCGGGGTCAGCGGGTTAAAATGGTTCGCAAAACAGCTCCCGGCGCTGACAGGAAAGCGGATCGCCATCTTTACCTGCGGCCTGGCGGATCCAGCCGATCCCTCCAATGCCTCCCATATCCGGGCGGAAATGGCCAAAATTCTGACGCCGGAACAGATGAGCGGGATATCCCTCTTCCACTTCCGCGGAGGCATCGATTACGGCAGGCTCTCCTTTGTCCACAAGGCCATGATGGAAATGATGTACCGGGTGATGAAAAAGCAGTTTGAAAGTTCCGGGAAAGAGGAGGACCGCGCCTTTTTGGAGACCTACGGGAAAAAGGTGGATTATACCATCCGGAGCGCCGTCCGGCCGCTGGCGGAATGGGCGAAAAACGGAGGAAACGGACATGAATAAGGTGAAGATTACGGTGCTCAAAACCACGCAGGACCGGGAATCCGCCGCGCCGGATTACACGCCGGTGCGCTGAAATACACTGAATACAGAAAGGAACCGTAGCAATGGCAATGGACAAGCTGGTCATCAAAGGGGCCAGAGAGCATAATCTGAAAAATGTGGATGTGACCATTCCCCGGGACAAGCTGGTGGTCTTTACCGGACTTTCCGGCTCGGGCAAGTCGTCACTGGCCTTCGACACCATCTATGCAGACGGGCAGCGGCGGTATGTCGAGAGCCTTTCCTCCTACGCCCGCCAGTTTCTGGGGCAGATGGAGAAGCCGGACGTCGACTACATCGAGGGACTTTCCCCCGCGATCTCCATCGACCAGAAGACCACCTCCAAAAATCCCCGCTCCACCGTGGGGACGGTGACGGAAATTTACGACTACCTGCGGCTTCTGTACGCCCGCATCGGCGTGCCGCACTGTCCGGTCTGCGGCCGGGAGATCAGGCAGCAGACGGTGGACCAGGTGGTGGACCAGCTCCTCTCCTATCCGGAGCGGACGCGCATCCAGCTGCTGGCGCCCGTCGTCCGGGGCCGGAAAGGCGAACACGCCAAGGAGTTTGAAAACGCCCGCAAATCCGGCTTTGTCCGGGTGCGGGCTGACGGCATCCTCTACGATCTGTCGGAGGAGATCAAGCTGGAAAAGAATAAAAAGCACAACATCGAGATTGTAGTGGACCGGTTGATGCCAAGCGAGTCGGTCCGCTCCCGGATGACCGACTCGGTGGAGACGGCCATGCGCCTCTCCGGGGGGCTGCTCATCGCCGACGTGGCGGGAGAGGATGTTCTCTTCTCCCAGAATTACGCCTGCCCGGAGCACGGCGTCTCCATCGGCGAGCTGGAGCCGCGGATGTTCTCCTTCAATAACCCCATCGGTGCCTGCCCCACCTGCACCGGCCTGGGGACCTTTATGAAGGTGGACCCGGATATGGTGGTCCCAAACAAGGCGCTCTCCATCCGCGGCGGAGCCATCAAGGCCAGCGGCTGGTACTTTGGGGAAAGCGGCACCATCGCCCAGATGTACTATGAGGCGCTGGCGGAGCACTACGGCTTTTCGCTCGACACCCCCTTTGGGGAGCTGACCGAAAAGCAGCGGGACGCCATCCTTTACGGTACCAGGGGGGAGCGCATCCACATGGTGCGCAAAAACGAGTACGGCACCGGCAGCTACGACACCGAGTTTGAGGGAGTGGTCAACAACCTCGAGCGCCGCTTCCGGGAGACCCAGTCGGCCTATATCCGCGATGAGATCACCCAGGTGATGAGCGCCGTCCCCTGCCCGGACTGCAAGGGGGAGCGCCTGAAAAAGGAATACCTCGCCGTCACCGTCGGGGGGAAAAATATCAGCGATTTCTGCAAAATGCCGGTCACGGAGGCGCTTCGTTTTATTGAGGGGCTTTCTCTCTCCGAGCGGGAGGCGATGATCGCCGGACAGGTTTTAAAGGAAATCCGGGCGCGGCTCGGCTTTTTGCAGAGCGTGGGCCTGGAATATCTGACTCTCTCCCGCGCGTCCGCCACCCTTTCGGGCGGCGAGAGCCAGCGCATCCGCCTCGCCACCCAGATCGGTTCCTCTCTGGTAGGGGTGCTCTATATCCTCGACGAGCCGTCCATCGGACTCCATCAGCGGGACAACGACAAGCTGCTCGCCACCCTAAAGCGGCTGCGGGACATCGGCAACACCCTCATCGTCGTCGAGCACGATGAGGACACCATGCGCGCGGCGGATTTCATCGTCGACGTCGGCCCGGGAGCGGGCATCCACGGCGGGGAGATCGTCTGCGCCGGCACGCCCGCCGAGGTAATGGCCTGCGAAAATTCCATCACCGGACAGTATCTGTCCGGCAAGCGGAAGATTCCCGTCCCGGAAGCGCGCCGCCCCGGCAACGGCAATTTTCTCACTGTCAAAAAGGCCCGGGAGAATAACCTCAAAGGCATCACCGTCAGATTCCCGCTGGGGACCTTCACCTGCGTCTCCGGCGTGTCCGGCTCCGGCAAGTCGAGTCTGGTAAACGAGGTGCTCTTCAAGACCCTCTCCGCAACCTTAAACGGCTCCCGCTTAAAGCCCGGAAAATCCGCCGGCATCGACGGGCTGGAATTTCTCGACAAGGTCATCGACATCGACCAGTCGCCCATCGGGCGCACCCCGCGCTCCAACCCCGCCACCTACACCGGCGTCTTCACCGACATCCGGGAGCTCTTTGCCCAGACCGCCGACGCCAAGATGCGCGGCTACTCGAGCAGCCGCTTTTCCTTCAATGTCAAGGGCGGGCGCTGCGAGGCCTGCGAGGGGGACGGAATTTTGAAGATCGAGATGCACTTCCTCCCCGATATCTTCGTCCCCTGCGAAGTCTGCAAGGGCAAGCGCTACAACCGCGAGACGCTGGAGGTCCGCTACAAGGGGAAAAATATCTACGATGTGCTGGAGATGACGGTGGAGGAGGCCCTTTCCTTCTTCGACAGCATCCCCCGCATCAGGCGCAAAATTGAGACCCTCTACGAGGTGGGGCTCGGCTATATCAAGCTCGGCCAGCCCGCTACCACCCTCTCCGGCGGCGAGGCCCAGCGGGTCAAGCTCGCCACCGAGCTTTCCCGGCGCAGCACCGGCAAGACCATCTATATTCTGGACGAGCCCACCACCGGCCTGCACAGCTACGACGTGCAGAAGCTCATCGACGTTTTGCAGAAGCTGGTAGACGCGGGGAATACCGTCGTCGTCATCGAGCACAACCTCGACGTCTTGAAAACCGCCGACTGGATCATCGACCTCGGTCCGGAGGGCGGCGACCGCGGCGGCACCGTCGTCGGGACCGGCACCCCCGAACAGCTCGCGCAGATCCCTCAAAGCTACACCGGACAGTATCTGAAGCCGCTGCTGTGAGACAGGGAATAATCCGCCGGAAATCACGCAGAATAGGTGTGAAGGGCGAGATGTTTTTGAATAATTTTAAAACTCTGGCAAAATCCGGTTGACATCCGCGCGGAAGTGTGTTATATTGATACCAGAAACCGATGAGAGGAGCGATTGGGATGAAATATGTTTGCAGCATCTGCGGCTGGGAGTACGACGAAGAGGCCGGATTGCCGGATGAGGGCATCGAACCCGGCACCAGATTCGAAGATCTCCCCGAGGACTTTGTCTGCCCGATGTGCGGCGTCGGAAAGGACATGTTTGAAGTCCAGTAAGCAGAAATGGGCGGGCGGCTGATTGCCGCCCGTTTTCGTGAGCGGATCTGAAAAGGAGTATGAACGATATGGCAGTTGAAAAAATCACCGGCGGCATCTGGTCGGTTGGCATTCTGAACCCCAATCTCCGGGTCTTTGACATTGTCATGACCACGGATTACGGCACCACCTACAATTCCTACCTGGTGAAAGGCAGCGAAAAAACCGCCCTTATTGAATGCACCCACCTGAGCTACTTCGACCGCTACCTGGACAACATCCGGGCGGTCTGCGATCCTTCCGAGATCGACTACCTCATCCTCAACCACACCGAGCCGGACCACGCCGGCGGCGTCGCCAGGCTGCTGGAGATCAACCCGAACCTGGAGGTGATTGCCTCTCAGGCCGGTTCCATTTACCTCAAGGGCATCACCAACCGCACTGACTTCAAACTGCGGGTCGTCAAGGAAGGCGACAGCATCGACCTGGGCGGCAAGACGCTGCGCTTCCTGAGCGCGCCTTTCCTCCACTGGCCGGATTCGATGTTCACCTGGGTGGAGGAGGACCGGACGGTCTTCACCTGCGACTTCCTGGGCGCGCATTACTGCGAGCCGTTCACCTTTGACTATCATATCACCTATCCCGAGGCATACGAGATTGCGTTTAAGGGTTACTATGACGCGATTTTCGGACCGTTCCCGGCTTATGTCCGCAAGGGCCTCGAACGCCTGAAGGCGCTGGACATCGAGTACGCCTGCACCAGCCATGGCCCCGTTCTCACCCGGAACGGCCGCCTCTCCTACACGATGGAGAAATATGCCGAGTGGTCCGCCCCCAGGGCTGCCGGTCCCAAGGACGTTCCCGTCTTCTATTGCAGCGCCTACGGCAATACCCGCCAGCTCGCCAAAAAGATCGCCGAAGGCATCCGCGCGGCGCTGCCTGACGCCAACGTCGAGACCTTTGACCTCATCAAGCATCCGATGGCCGAGATGGCCGCCCGTTTAAATGCGAGCGATGCTTTTGCCATCGGTTCCCCGACCCTCAACCGCGACGCCGTGCAGCCGGTCTGGAGTCTCTTAAGCCACGTGGACGCCGTCAACTGCGCCAAGCGGCCGGTCGTCCTCTTCGGCTCTTACGGCTGGAGCGGCGAAGCTGCCGCCAACCTGAAGGCGCGGCTCGAGGGCCTCAAGATGAGTCTCTTTGAAGAGCCGTTCCGCGTGGTCTTTGTCCCCAGCGAGGAGGACCTCAAAAAGGCCGAGGAGTTCGGCCGCCGCTTCGGCGAGAGCCTCCGGTAATCTCTGTGCGTTAAAAAACGGGTCCGCCGCCTGCTTTTGCAGGCGGCGGATTTTTCCTTCCGGTTTCTGTGCAAAACAGAAAAACCGCGGCAGTCCGGACTGCCGCGGAGTTTTTCGAAAAAAAGCTGAGAAGACCTGTAAGCCGAGTTCTGTCGAGTGTGACAATCTATCTCGACGGCATGTCGCCATGCCGCTCAAGCCACCCGTCGGGAGCGTCGGACCAACGATAACCTCCCAGTCGGTGTTGCATCGGATAGGGTT
>CALXIG010000242.1 GCA_944388305.1 uncultured Clostridia bacterium | reverse complement strand
ACGGCTCGTCGGAGATGTGGAAGAAAATCTGCTCCTTCCGCAGGCCGAGGCGGGCCAGCTCTGCGGTGAGGGCGGGCAGGAAGGCGGCGAGAAAATCGCGGTAGGCGGGGCTGACGGCGTCGCTCTCCCAGCCGAAGATGCGGCGGTATTCCCCGTCCACAACGGCCATGATCTTGGGGCAGTGTTCCGCCCCCCACTGGCTGTAGAGGTGGGCGATCTCAAAATACTCGATCCCGCAGGCGAGGCAGAGCTTCACCCAGCGTTCGAGCCTGTCAAAGCCGAAGGAGTACCTTCCGTTCTCAACCGCGATGTCTACAAGCTGGACGGTGGTGCGCTCCCAGCCCACCGCGGTGTCGAGCGCCGGGGTGAAAACAGGGGTGAGAATCATATTGACGCCGCAGCGGACTGCCGCCCGGAGCTGCGACTCCACCGCCTTCCAGTGCGCCTCGCTCCAGGCGGGGACGCGGTAATAGTCGGCGAGGCAGTCGGCGTGGAACCACTCGGTGTGGATCAGCCGCTGTTCGGGAAGGCAGGCGGCAATAACCTCGACCTCCACCGTCTTCTCATATTCCTCGGTGGTCCCGTCGTTTTCAACCAGCAGCGTGATCCTGACCGAATGGACACCGGCGGGAGTGGAGGCGTCCGAGCGAAGCTGGAACCAGAAGGCGTTCCAGCAGTTGGGGGTGATTTTGACGCCGTCCTCCCCCACCGGCAGCAGCAGATCGGGGTAAAGGCCGGGCGCAGTGCGGAGAAAATTGCCGTCGGCGGTGTTGCCGGCGGGGAAGAGGGAGGGGACGCAGCGCACACAGGCCACGCTCAGCCACGGCGCCAGGGGGGAGTCGGCGGTCACCCGGACCGTCCGCCAGTGGGAGGCGTCCGGCGCGGCCTCCAGCCGGAAGGCAAGCTGGAAGGCGAGCTGGTCGTTCCGGAGCATGGAGAAGGCTCCGGCGTATTCCTCCGGGCGCTGGTCGGGGAAAACCTTTTCCAGCGAGGAGAGGGTGAGCAGATTGCGGATCATCATGATGGCAGGCCTCCATTCGGGAGATTTTTCTTCATTATACAGGATTTTGCGCAAAAAGCCCAGCGTTTTCCAAAAAATCACGGGAGCCTTGATGATTTTCGCATGAAAACTAACTTTTGAGCGGGTTTCCGTTTACAAAATCCCTCTTGAAAATTGCGGGCGGCTGTGTTATCCTGAAAACAGGGAAACCCCGACAGAAAGGAATGGTCAAAATGGCAGCAGTTGTATTGGAAGAGGTTCGCTCCCTCGCCCAGATCGCCGAAGTTGCGCGGCTCGGCGCGGAAATCTGGCGGGAGCATTACGGAGAACTGCTCGGCGAGGCGCAGATTGCCTACATGCTCGAACAGTACCAGAGCGAGCGGGCCATCGCGGAACAGCTGGCGGACAAGGGCTACCATTACTGGCTCATTCTGGACGAAGGCCGCCCCTGCGGTTACTGCGGTTTTGTTCGGGAGGCGGAGCGGCTGTTTTTGAGCAAGCTCTATCTCCGGAAGGAAGTCCGCGGCCGCGGCATTGCCCGCCTCGTACTGGAAAAGCTCCGGACGGAGGCGGCCGGTTTGCGCGGCATTTATCTGACCGTCAACAAGGAAAACAGCGGCTCCATCGCCGTCTACCGCAAGCTCGGCTTCCGCGAGATTGACGCGGTCAAGACCGATATCGGCGGCGGATTCTACATGGACGACTACATTATGGAGCTGCCGCTTGAGGAAGAAAGGAGTGTCTGACGATGAAATCCCGTCTCAAAGCAACTGCCTGCGCGCTCGCGCTGGCCATGCTTCTGCCGCTCGGCGGCTGTGAGGGGCAGGACCTTCCCGCCTCCTCCCAGGTTTCCGAGATTTCCGAGTCCTCCGCGGAGCCGGAGCCGGTTCAGGAGGCCTCCGCTCTGACCGAGGAGGATGCCCGCGCCCTGGTGCTGGCGCGGCTGTCTCTCGACTTCGAGGAAACATACACCCTCACCTTAAACGATCCCGCGCGGGAGTGGAACGGCCGGACCTATTTCCACTTTCTCATCGAGGATGAGATGATCGCCTACGAGACCTCGGTGATGGTCGATGCCGAAAACGGCCAGATTTTCACCTACTACCCCGACGGCTCCGCCTACGCGCCGGAGGATGATCCCTTTTGCAGCGCCGCGCCGGAGGATCCCGTTGAGACGGCGGGAGAAACGGTGCTGGACTGGGGCGGCAGCTATGTGAGCGAAAGCGGCGTCCTGCTCTCCATCGAGTTACAGGATACCACCTCTTTCGAGTTTTCCCTCGTGGACCCGAACGGCAACGGCTATGAGAGCCAGGTCGCCCGCTCCGCCGGCGAGGGGGTGGCTGCGTCCATTACCATTGAGGAGCTGACCATCACCTTCCGGAAGGAGGGGGAGAACATCCGCGTCGAGACAGAGGGCGCGCTGCCGCCCGGTTTTGCCCCTGACGGGCTTTACCTGCCTGCGGAATAGGCTTCCCGGATGCCGGCCGGCTTCGCGCCGTCCGGCGGAAAACAAATTTAGGATAAAGGAGGAGATTTATGTCCCAAGACCGATATGTACTCATTCACCAGGATGGCCAGTTTCTCTCCATCAACGACGGCAACCACTGGATCTGCGTTCCGGATTCCTCGGCCGCGACCGTTTTGAGCGAGACAAAGGCCAACAACATCCTGCAAAACATGATTAAACCCAGAGAGCGTGAAAACTGGCGGCTCCACCCCCTCGCGGCCCTCGCGGGCGGCGAACAGCCGGTTGTCGAGGATATCCCGCAGGAGGAGGTCCCCGCCTTTGAGGAGGCGCCTGCTCCCACGCCCAGGAAGCAGCCACGCCAGCGCCGCAAAAAGGCGGCCGCCGAACCCTCCGCGAAGGAGGCGGCTGGAAAAGACGCAGCCGCGAAGGACGCGGCGGAACCGCCCGCGGAGCAGGCGCCGGAAGAGGCGCCCGTCCAGGATGCGCCCGCCGCAGAGGCCGCGCCTTCCCGCAAAAAGTCCCGCGCCGGCCGGGAGGCCCGTTCCGAACAGCCTGCCCGCGTTGTTCCGGCCAGAGCCAGACGGGAACAGCCGGTGCGGGAAAAGGAGCCGCAGGAGGACCCGCACGCCCTCGTCAGCGAGTGGATGGAGCGGGCCGACGCCATGAAAAAGGAGTATGAGCGGCTGATCCAGCGCAAAAAAGACCTGGCGGAACAGCTCCGCCAGGTCAGCGCAGAGCTCTGCGACCTGGAACATTATATTGAATTCCACTCGCTGAACGCGGTCAAGGGCTACCGCATTTACCGTCAGCTCCGGGATTGCCTCATCCGCCGCCGCAAAATCAAGGACGAGCTGATGTGCATCACCATCTTTCTCAAGGCGGAGCCGCACAATATCATGAACGGCAATCTGGTCCGGCAGTTCAGCGGCCTTCGCACCCGCGAGTACTCCCCGCGGGTCCTGCAGGAGCTGTTTGAGGAGGAAAAAGAGCAGAGCTGACTACCGCCAGAGCAGGAAAACCGCCACCGCCAGCGCGAAAAGCAGCGTGCCCCCTACCTGACACAGGGCGTTTGCGCTTCTGCCGCTCCGCGGGAAGGCGAGCATCCCGATTCCGGCCAGCGCGAAGCCGCCGCTCAGGAAGAGAAAGCCGTTGTCCGCCTTCCCCGCCGCGATCAGCGCGACCCCGGCAACGGCGGCCACTGCCGCCAGCACCAGCATCACGGCGAAGGGCACCCGGGTTTTCCGCCCGAACCGCTCCCGCGCCTCCCCTTTTTCCCGGCAGTAGGCGCAGCAGTAAACGGCGCTGCCCACCGTCTTTTTTCCGCAGTATTGACATTTCATCGGCATGGCTCCTTTCGGGTCGTAAAACCGGCGACGGCGTTCCGGAAATTCCGGGACGCCGTATTTTGTTTGTGTGGGACAGGGGCTGCCGTCACCGGCAGATCTCCGCGATGGCCGCAGCGAAAATTTTGGCGGAGAGGAGAAGCTGGCCGATCTCGGCGAACTCGTCGTCTCCGTGCATCCGGTTGTCGACGCCCGGCTTTGCGCAGCCGAAGGCGACGCCGTTTTTCAGGTGGTG
>CALXIG010000241.1 GCA_944388305.1 uncultured Clostridia bacterium | reverse complement strand
ATTCGGGTGTACGAGGAGTAATTTTCGTTGTTTTTTCATAAGAATCAACGGACAGTTGATTTTCAGTGTGCGGCAGCGGGATGCGCTGCGCGATCAGCTGTAATATAATCTCTGCTTTCTACGAAGTGTAATCTTCCAGCAGCCGCGCCAGCTCCCGCTCGTCGGCTGCGTCGATGCCCGCGCGGAGCAGCCCCTGGTCGTAGGGGGGCAGCATCCGCACGTCCAGATCGAGAATCCGCAGCGGCTCCTCCCGCCCCGTCTCAAAAACAGCGAGCTTGCCTTCGTGCTCCCGCAGGCTGTAGGCCGGCGCGGAGGGGGAGGATTCCGCCTCCGCCGGAACCCGCACGGTTCCAAACAGAAAGAGCAGCCCCGCCGCCAGCAGCGCCGCCGCTCCCGCCGAAATGCCGAGGATGAGCTTTCGGTTCATCAGCATCCACCTTTCTGAAAAAACTTTCGTCCTGCTGGTATTTTGCGCGGAAAAGGGAAAAATATACAGAACAACGGGCAGGGTCTTAACAAAACGCCGGTTTTGTGTTATACTAAAAGAATTGGATACGTCAAGACAGATTCCTCAAAGGAGGCGGATTACTTGCCTGCGAAAAAAACGACAAGAAAGCGCAGACGCGCTGCCCCGTTCTGGACTGCGGTCCAGAACGTGATGGGACATGTCGCGCGGCTCTTTGTCACGCTGTTTCTGATCGGCGTGATTACAGGCTGCGTCGTGGTGACGGCGGTCACCATTTATGTCATGAATTTTATGGAGACGGACGCCGGCATCGACCTGGACAATGTTTCCCTCGCCCAGTCCACCATTTTCTACGCCCCGAATGCGGAGGGAGTGATGGAGGAGATCTACCGGATGAGCGCGGATGAGGATCACATCGAGGTTTCCCTCGAGCAGATTCCCCAATACGTGCAGGACGCCTTTGTCTACACCGAGGACAAGCGCTTCTACGAGCATGAGGGCGTCGACTGGATCCGCACCGCCTATGTCACGGTGCAGTACCTGCTGCGGCTCGACAATGCCGGGCAGGGCGGTTCGACCATCACCCAGCAGGTGATTAAAAACCTGACCCTCGACGACGACGTCACCCCGGTCCGCAAGATCCGGGAGATTTTCCGCGCCATTCAGCTCGAGCGGGACTACACCAAGGATGAGATCCTGGAAGTATACCTCAACATCATCTTCCTGGGCGGCAACAACCGCGGCGTCGAGGCGGCGGCCCAGGAGTATTTCGGCTGCCATGTCTGGGATCTGACCGTCCCGCAGGCCGCTTCCCTCGCGGCCATGACCAAGTCGCCCAACAGCCTCCGCCCCGATCTGCATCCGGAGGAGCTGATGGACCGCCGGATTTACACCTTTGACGCGCTGCTCGATGCGGGCAAGATCACCCAGGCCGAGTACGACGAGTATGTGGACGACCCCATTGTGACGGTGGACGAGGACGTCGAGCTTGACGATGGCGCCCAGCAGGGGCAGACCGCCCAGGGCGTCACCAGCTACTACACCGACGCCTGTATCGAGGAGGCCATTGCCGACCTCATGGAGGAGAACAACTGGACCCGCCAGCACGCGACCGACATGCTCCGGCGCGGCGGCTACCGCATTTACATGAATGTCGACCCGGAACTTCAGCAGATTCTGGAGGAGAAGTTCCTCGATCCGGGCACCTTTTCCCCCAACGAACTCTCCCCCAACGCCAACGGCGAGCTGCCGGAGGCGGCCTTCGTCCTCATGGACTACGAGGGCAACGTCAAGGCCCTCGTCGGCGGCAAGGGCGAAAAGACCGGCTCCCGCACCTTCAACCGCGCGACTCAGGCGGGCCGTTCTCCGGGGTCGGCCATCAAGCCGATTGCCGTCTATGCCCCCGCCCTCGAGTATGACCTCATCAACTGGTCGACCGTCCTGGTCGACGGCCCGGTGATGGAGCTCAACGGCAAGGATTATCCCTCCAACTTCAGCGGCAGGTACGAGGGCGACGTCACAGTCGTCTACGCGCTGCGCAAGTCGCTCAACACCATCCCTATGAAGATTATCGAGCAGCTGACAACCACCCGTTCGGTCGATTTCATGCAGCGAAAGCTGGGAATCACCTCCCTGCTCACCGACGGCAGCGACTACGGCCCATCCCTCTCCCTCGGTTCGACCACCTACGGCCTCTATCTGGATGAGCTGACCGCGGCCTATGCGCCCTTCGGCAACGGCGGCTACTACTGCGAGCCGGCGACCTATTCGATGATCGAGGATGCCAACGGCAACCTCGTCTATGACAACCATTCCACCAAAAACCGGGCCATTTCCGAGGACACCGCCACCATTATGAACCGCCTGCTGCGCCAGGTTATCATCGGCGACCAGGGCACCGGCCACCGCGCCGCAATGGGGGACATGGAAGTCATCGGCAAGACCGGCACTGCCCAGAATTACACCGACCGGCTTTTTGTCGGCCTGACGCCCTACTATATCGGCGGATTCTGGACCGGATACGACACACAGGCGGAGCTGCCGGAACCGCAGCTTTACGCGCCTGACCAGGTGTGGCGGACCATCATGACCGACGTTCACGAGGGACTCGAGCCGAAAAAGTTCGAGTTGAGCGGCGATGTCGTCGCCATCGAGTTCTGCACCGAGTCCGGCATGGCGGTCGGAAGCAACTGCACCAGCACCGAGACCGGTTATTATAAGGAAAACGCCAAGCCCGGCATCTGCGACTACCCGCACGATGCCCCGGAGGAGGAGGGAGAACCGTCTTCTTCCGGCGGCGGCAGCAGTCCGCTGGATGCGGCCACAGTCGAATAAATTTGCCACAAAGAAAACAGCGGCCCCGCGGCATGCGCCACTCCGGCGCCCGCAGGGCCCTTTGTCTGGGGAGGATCTGTATGTTGGTCAAAAATCAGTTTTACGAGGCCCGCATCGAGGGAATCACGCTGGAAGGCAGCGGTGTTGCCCGCGTTGACGGTTTCGCCGTCTTTATTCCGCTGGCCGCGCCGGGGGAGCTGGTCCGCTTCAAGGCGGTCAAGGTCCTCCGGCACTATGCCTTCGGCCTGCTGGACCGGGTGCTGTCCCCCTCCCCCGACCGGATTTCCGACGCGGAACAGGGCTGCCCGGTTTACCGCCGCTGCGGCGGCTGCGCGTTCCGCCACATCCGCTATGAGGCGGAGCTGCGGGTCAAGGAGGACGCGGTGCGGGACGCCTTCCGGCGGCTGGGCGGATTTGAGGAGGCCCCGCTGCCCATTCTGCCCTCCCCTGCGGTTGCCCGCTACCGCAATAAGGCCCAGTATCCGCTGGGCCGGGACCGGGACGGAAGGATCACAGCCGGATTTTACGCCCGCAACAGCCACCGCATCGTCCCCGCGGAGGACTGTCCGTTACAGCCGGCCGCCTTTTCGGAGATTCTGCGGTTTGTGCTGGATTTTCTCAACCGAAACCACCTCTCCACCTACGAGGAGGAGAGCGGACGGGGCGATTACCGCCACATCTATCTCCGCGAAGCGCCGGGGACGGGGGAGATGATGCTCTGCATGGTCGCCGCGAGGAAAAATCCGCCCGGGGCCGCGGAGCTGGCGGCAGCGGTGCGCGCGGCATTTCCCGCCGTTCGAAGCGTCTACCTGAACGTCAACCCCGAAAAGACAAACGTCATCCTGGGGAAGGAGTACCGGCTGCTCGCGGGGACGCCGCAGATCGTAGACCGCTTTTTGGGAAAGGAGCTCGCGATTTCCCCCGCCTCCTTCTATCAGGTCAACCAGCCGCAGGCCCAGCGGCTTTATGAGCTGGCCTTTGATTTTGCGGAGCTGCGGGGCGGCGAACACCTGCTGGACCTCTACTGCGGCATCGGCTCCATCGGGCTCTCGGCCTCGGACCGGATCGGGAAGCTCACCGGGGTGGAGATCGTGCCGCAGGCGGTGGAAAACGCCCGGCAGAATGCGGCGCGAAACGGGGTGGAGGCGGAATTTTTCTGCGCTGACGCATCCGCTGCGGCGAAGCGGCTGGCAGCCGGGGGAGAACGGCCGGACGTGATCTTCGTTGACCCGCCGCGCAAGGGCTGCGGGGCGGAGGCGCTGGAGGCTATTTTGGAAATGGCGCCGCCGAAGATTTTGATGATCTCCTGCAACCCGGCCACTGCCGCCCGGGACTGCAAGATCCTCTGCGCGGGGGGCTACCGCCTTGTCAAATACCAGCCGGTGGACCTTTTTCCAAGAACGGGGCACGTGGAGACGGTTGTCTTGCTTTCCAAGGGTGAGGTCGACTCGAAAAGGATTCGGGTTGAGTTCTCTTTGGAAGATATGGATATGTCG
>CALXIG010000240.1 GCA_944388305.1 uncultured Clostridia bacterium | reverse complement strand
GGCTGAATCATGCCGTTAAATCCACAGCTTCACAAGGTCCTGGTCATCGGCTCCGGCCCGATTGTCATCGGCCAGGCGGCGGAATTCGACTACGCCGGCACCCAGGCCTGCCTCGCCCTCAAGGAGGAGGGGGATGCGGTCGTATGGGTGAACTCCAACCCTGCCACCATTATGACCGACCCTTCTATCGCGGACAAGGTCTACATGGAGCCGCTCACCCTCGAATATGCCGCCCGCATCTGCCGCTATGAGCGCCCCGACGCCATCATCCCGGGCATCGGCGGCCAGACGGGGTTGAATCTCGCCATGCAGCTCTGCAAAAAAGGCGTGCTCGCCGAGTGCGGCATCGAGCTTTTGGGCACGAGTGCGGACAGCATCGAGCGCGCAGAGGACCGGGAGCTCTTCAAGGAGCTCTGCCAGCGAATCGGGGAACCGGTCGTCCCCTCAAAGATCACCTACAGCGTCGAGGAGGGCCTCGCCGCGGCGGAGGAGATCGGCTATCCGGTTATCCTCCGCCCCGCCTTCACCTTAGGCGGAACGGGAGGCGGTTTTGCCTGTGATCCGGAGGAGATGGAGAAAATGATGCAGAATGCTCTCTTCCATTCTCCGGTCCGCCAGGTGCTGGTCGAAAAGAGCATCAAGGGTTACAAGGAAATCGAGTACGAGGTCATGCGGGACGGAAACGACTGCGCCATCACCGTCTGCAACATGGAGAATCTCGACCCGGTCGGCATCCACACCGGCGACTCCATCGTCGTGGCGCCGAGTCAGACCCTGACCAACAAAGAGTACCAGATGCTCCGCGACAGCGCGCTCAAAATTATCCGCGCCCTCGAGGTTAAGGGCGGCTGCAACGTCCAGTTTGCCCTCGACCCGCAGTCCTTCCGTTACTACGTCATCGAGGTGAACCCCCGCGTCTCCCGCTCGTCCGCTCTCGCCTCCAAGGCGAGCGGCTACCCCATCGCCCGGGTCTCGGCCAAGATCGCGGTGGGGTTGAATCTCGATGAGATTCAGCTCGCAAACACGCCCGCCTGCTTTGAGCCGTCTCTCGACTATATCATCACCAAGATGCCGCGCTTTCCCTTCGATAAATTTACCGCCGCCTCCAATGTTCTGACCACCCAGATGAAGGCGACCGGCGAGACGATGGGAGTCGGCCGGACGATGGAGGAGAGCCTTCTCAAAGCCATCCGTTCCCTCGAGGACGGCAAGAATCACATTTACATGGAGAAATTCGACGGTATGCCGGCCGGGGAGCTGCTCCGCTACATCGCGGAGGGGACTGACGACCGCATCTACGCCGTCGCCCAGCTGCTCCGGCTGGGCATTGATCCCGCGCGCATTTGCAGCCGCACTCAGATTGATCTCTTCTTTCTGGAGCGGATGAACCGCATCGTTGAGATGGAACAGGCGCTGAAAGGCGCGTCCGGCGACCCGGACCTTCTGCGGGAGGCAAAGCGGATGGGATTTTCCGACGCCGCGATTGCCGCGCTGTGGGGGGAAGACGAACAGGCGGTTTATGAACGCCGCCGCGAAATGGGCCTGTTCCCGGTTTACAAGATGATCGACACCTGTGCCAGCGAGTTTGACAGCTATGTTCCGTACTTCTATTCCACCTACGAGGAGGAAAACGAGTCGGCCGTCACAGGACGGAAGAAGATCATCGTCCTGGGTTCCGGCCCGATCCGCATTGGACAGGGCGTCGAGTTCGACTACTCGACCGTCCATGCCCTCCGCACCATCCGGGAGGCCGGGTACGAGGCCATTGTCGTCAACAACAACCCCGAGACCGTCTCGACCGACTACACCGCGGCGGATAAACTCTACTTCGAGCCGCTGACCGTCGAGGACGTCATGAATATCATCGAGCTGGAGCATCCGGAGGGCGTTATTGCGACACTGGGCGGCCAGACGGCGGTCAACCTCGCCGCTCCGCTGGCGGCGCGGGGCGTGCGCATCATCGGCACCGGCTGTGAGGCCATCGAGAAGGCGGAGAACCGCGACGCTTTTGACGAGGTCATCAAATCCCTCGGCATCCCCAATCCCAAGGGGGAGGCCGTCACCGATATCGAGAGCGGCGTCCGGGCCGCGGAGCGGATCGGCTACCCGGTCCTGGTCCGGCCAAGCTTCGTGCTGGGCGGGCGGGCGATGGAGATCGTCGCCAACGAGGGGATGCTGCGCCATTACCTCAAAAACGCAGTCGAGATCGGCACCGACAAACCAGTGCTGGTTGACCGCTATCTCGCCGGAAAGGAGGTTGAGGTGGACGCGGTCTGCGACGGGAAGGAGGTCTTCCTCCCCGGCATCATGGAGCTGGTGGAGCGGACCGGCGTCCATTCGGGGGACAGCACCAGCGTCTACCCGCCCTTCAGTATCTCGCAGAGGGTCAGGGAGACCATCGCCGATTACACGGTGCGGCTGGGGCTGGGCATCGGGATTGTGGGCCTTTACAACATCCAGTTTATCGTCGACAAGGAGGACAACGTCTTTGTCATCGAGGTGAATCCCCGCGCTTCCCGGAGCGTCCCCTTCCTCTCCAAGTCCACCGGTTTCCCACTGGTGCAGATCGCGACCCGCGCCATGCTCGGGGAAAGCCTCCGGGAGCAGGGGATCACCGACCTCACACCGGCGGAAAAACAGCGCTGGTACGTCAAGGCGCCGGCCTTCTCCTTTGAAAAACTGAGCGGGATGGACGCCTACCTCTCTCCCGAGATGAAGTCGACCGGCGAGGCCATCGGGTACGACAGAAAGCTCAACCGCGCCCTTTACAAGGCGCTTCAGGCATCGGGCATCCGGATGAAGGACTACGGGACAGTGGTGGTTACCCTCGCCGATGAGGACAAGGAAGAGGCGCTGCCGCTGGTAGAGCGCTTTTACCGGATGGGCTTTAACATTGAGGCGACCGCCGGAACAGCGCGTTTTCTCAAACAGCATGGCATTCGGACCCGGCTGCGCGGCAAGCTGAGTGAAGGGAGTACCGAAATCCTCGACTCCATCCGGGCCGGATATGTGAGCTATATTCTCAACACGCGGGCCATTCTGTCCGGCACCCATTACGAAGACGGCGCGGCCATTCGCCGCTGCGCGGTTCAGAACGGGGTGAATATGTTCACCTCCCTCGACACTGTGCGCATCCTTCTGGATGCACTCGAGGAGACAGTGCCGGAAATTTCCACCATCGACAGCGAGTAACCGGATTTTCCGCATGGAACACCCCCTCCGCCCGTTCAGGGCGAAGGGGGTGTTTTGCAAATGCCGCGCCTTCCGATGGGGGATTGGACGCCGGAAACAGGGAAGCGGCAGCCTCATCTGAAATGCCGCGGCGCCGGTGGCTGCCGGTCAGCGGACGGTGGGACCGAGGACGCGGATTCTGCCGTTTTCGAAGCGAAGCGGGTCGATGTAAAGCTGCCGGTCCCCGCTGGGATGGCTGGGATCGGTGTGGGCGTGATACACGCAGAGCAGGCCGCCGTCCGGCCCCTCCACCACACTGTTGTGGCCCGGCCCCGAGACCTGATCGTTCGCTTTTAAAATGGGATTGTCCGGGTATTTGACAAACGGTCCCATCGGATGGTCCGCGACGGCGCCGCCCACCCCGTAATTTCTTCCCGCAAAGAAGTTTGCGGAGTACATCAGGTGGTATTTTCCCTCGTGCTTGAGGACAAACGGTCCTTCGTTCCAGTACTGGTTCATGTTGTCCCGCCGTTCCCATTCCTGGTCGGTCTTAATGATGCACACACCCTCGCCGGTCAGGCGCATCCCGTCGTCCGAGAGGGGCGCGACATAGACGTCGGACTCCTGTGCGCCGTTGACAAAGTGATTGTGTCCGGCGCGGGAATAGTAGAGGTACTTCCTGCCGTCGTCATCCACAAAGACATGGGCGTCGAGGACGCCGTAGCCGGGGTCGAAGAGCGGCTCATCGCCGGTGTCAAGAAACGGCCCGAGCGGACTGTCCGCAATGGCGAGGCCGATGCGCAGATCCTCGTCTTCGGACTTTTTCCACTGTGCGGTGTAGTACAGGAAATACCGGCCGCCGAAACAGTAGACCTCCGGCGCCCAGAAATCCCGGCTGCCGAAGCTGTGCGCCTGTTTCCGGTAACAGACCGAAGGCGCACTCCAATGGGTCAGATCGTCCGACTGCCAGACATAAAAGCCGTCGGGCAGGCTGGTGGCATAGAGGTAGTAGCGCCCCCGATCCTTCAGAATGTAGGGGTCGCCGATGTTGGTGATGGGAAGCGGGTTGTGGCTCATGGCAGATTCTCCTTTTGCAGTTTCCGCGGGGAGCGGGGACCCCGGACGGGACCCTTCTGCTCCGCTGGTTCCCATTATATCTCAGAACGGCGGATTTTGCAATCGCCGGACGCGGGATTTTTCAAAAAACAGCGCCCCGCGGAGGACTTCCTCACGGGGCGCAGATGACAGGGGACGCAGGCGGCTGCCGGCCGGGGAATTTATTCCGCCGCGGCGGCGCCGAGCGCCTTACAGGCGGTCAATGCCTCGCCGTCCGGCGCTTCGTTGCAGATGACGCTCTCGCAGGCCAGAACGGCGCCATCGGAGAGACAGGTCTCCTCCCATGTGCGCATCCACTCGCCGTCGCCCCAGCCGTAGGAGCCGAAAAGCGCGATCCTTTTTCCTTTGAGTGCCGGTTCGCAGGCGGAAAACATCGGCTCAAACTCGGTTTCCTCCAGCTGTTCAGAACCCATGGATGGGCAGCCAAAGGCGATTGCGTCGTAAGCCTCCACCATGGAGGGGTCAAATTCGGCGGCGGTAAACAGTTCTGCCTCCGCGCCTTTCTCCCGCGCGCCTTCCAGGACGGCCGAGGCCATCGCCTCGGTATTTCCGGTCCCGCTCCAGTAAACAACAGCAATTTTACGCATGGAACACCAGCCTTTCTGACAGGGTTTGTATTTTATGTGGCGGCTACAATGAGCCGGTCAAACGAATGATATCTGCGGAAACACTCGCGATAGACTTTTCTGCACTTGCGGTACTGCGCAAATCTGCACTGCGCCGCTTTTTCATCTCCGTACACCTTCCAGTCGCCGGCGCATTTGGCGCACGCGGCGCGGTTTTCAATAAATCCGCGCACATCCTCTGGCGGATAGCCGAGAAAGAGTCCGATTTCGTGCGGAAAATCGCCGTTTTGTTCCAACCGGCGCTTCAGCTCGCGCAGACAGCGGCAGAAGTTTTCCACCGGATAGTCCCGCTCCGCCAGAAGGCGGAGCGCCTGCTCGCCCGCAAGATCCTTTTTGAGACGGGCGGGACGGTACATGTAAATCAGGGCCTGCTCTTCCTGAAAGCGGAGCGGAAGGATGACCGCGCCGCGGGGAACAAGGCGGCTGTTGAAAGCGCGGATTTGCTCCAGGAGTTCCCGCCTGCTGGAAAACCGGCAGGAAAACAGGCTGCCGGTTTTGATACCGGCCATGGTCGGTGAACAGTGGGTGACGATCATTTCTTCGGACATCGTGCGGCCCCTTTCCCGGCAGAGATGGCGGATTTATTTGCCCAGAATGGAGAACAGGCCCTTTTTCTGATAATCGGCCTGTTCGGCGGAGAGAACGGTGTAGCCGGTCGCGTCAATGACGGCGCGGAGCTTTTCCAGGTCGATTTCTCCGTCCGACAGGATGATTGTCTGTCCCTTTGTGTGGGAGGAGGCGACTTTTTTCACCGGAAAGGCGCGGCGGACCGCATCGTTGACATGGGACTCGCACATTCCGCACATCATGCCGTCGATTTTGAGGGTAATCTGGACCATAACCAGCCTCCTTTCTCATAAGGTGCCGTCCTGCGCCGGGATATGCGGCTCCCGCGCAGGACGGGCGGGTGTGTCAGTGTTTGTGGCAGGAGCCGCTCATGGGGCATCCCTGGCAGCCGCCTCCGCAGCTGGACCTCCCCTTCTTCTTTTCGCGGATCAGATGGACAATGATGGCCGCGACGATCAGGGCGAGAACCAGGCAGACGAGGATCGTGGCGATATTTTGCGCAATCCATGTGAGCATGACAAGCGCCTCCTTTTATGGAATTTGTTATTTGACTTTGACAGTGCGGATCAGCCTGGTCGCTTCCTTATAGGGCTTGAAGAGCATGTAGAGCATACCGGCCAGGAGCAGGAGGGCGATAATCAGGCCGACGGCGTTGACGCTGCCGGTGAAGAGGGAACCGATCTGGAAGATCATCAGCGACACCGCGTAGGCAAAGCCGCACTGGTAGCCGATGGCGAACCAGGTCCATCTGGCCGAGTTCATCTCGCGCTTGATCGCGCCGATGGCGGCAAAGCAGGGGGCGCACAGCAGGTTGAATGCCAGGAAGGAGTAGCCCGCGAGAGGGGTGAAGGCGGCGCTGATGCCGGCGTAAGCCGAGCCGGACCCGCCAAACAGAACGCCCAGCGTTCCGACGATGTTTTCTTTCGCGATCAGGCCGGTGATGGAAGCAACCGCTGCCTGCCAGCTGCCCCAGCCGAGCGGCGCGAAGATCCAGGCGATCGCGTTGCCGGCGGCGGCGAGGAGGGAGTAGTGAATCTCCTCATCCGAAAGCATCCGGAAGGAGCCGTCAACAAAGCCGAAATAGGTCAGGAACCAGACCAGAATGGTGGACAGCAGGATGATGGTGCCGGCTTTTTTGATAAAGGACCAGCCGCGCTCCCACATGGAGCGGAGGACGTTGCCGGCGGTGGGCAGGTGGTAGGCCGGCAGCTCCATGACAAAGGGAGCGGGGTCACCGGCGAACATTTTGGTCTTTTTGAGCATGATGCCGGAGAGGACAATGCAGGCCATGCCCAGGAAGTAGGCGGAGGTGGAGACCCACGCCGAGCCGCCGAAGATGGCGCCGGCCACCATTGAAATAAAGGGAATTTTCGCTCCGCAGGGAATGAAGGTGGTGGTCATGATGGTCATCCGGCGGTCGCGCTCGTTTTCAATGGTGCGCGAGGCCATGATGCCGGGGACGCCGCAGCCGGTGCCGACGAGAATCGGAATGAAGGACTTTCCGGAAAGGCCGAATTTGCGGAAGATGCGGTCGAGCACGAAGGCGATGCGGGACATGTAGCCGCAGGACTCCAGGAAGGCGAGCAGCAGGAAGAGGACGAGCATCTGCGGCACAAAGCCGAGCACCGCGCCGACGCCTGCGACAATGCCGTCGTTAATCAGGCCGGCGAGCCAATCTGCGGCGCCTGCCGCAGAGAGCGCGTCTCCCACGAGGACGGGAATGCCGGGCACCCAGACGCCGTAGTCCGCGGGATCCGGTTCCGCATATCCGTAGTTCGCCAGTGTGGCGGGAGCGGCGGTCAGTTCGGCGCCGGTGTAGGTCACTTCCTCTGTGGAGAGATCCTCCTCGTTTTCAACCTCCAGCACGGCGGTGTCGGTTTCCGCAAAACGGGCGGCGAACTGTTCGAGCAGGGCGTTCGCGGTGGCGGGGTCAAAGCCTTCCGCCTCTGTGTCCAGGGCGGAGGCGAGTTCCTCACTGCCTTCTCCGCCCAACCCGATAAAGGCGTCGACAGCGTTTTTCGCCTCCGCGTATTCATCGGAAGCCTCCGCGTAAGCGGAAGAACCGATCGCAAAGAGGTGGTAGCCGTCGCCGAACAGGCCGTCGTTGGCCCAGTCGGTCGCCGCAGTGCCCACCGTCACCATCGAGATGTAGTAGACCAGAAACATGACGGCCGCGAAAATCGGAAGGCCGAGCCAGCGGTTGGTGACGATCCGGTCGATTTTATCCGAGGCAGAGAGCCTGCCGGCGCGCTTTTTGACGTAGCAGGATTTGATGATGGAAGCAATGTACAGATAGCGCTCGTTGGTGATGATGCTCTCCGCGTCGTCGTCGAGTTCCTCCTCGGCAGCTTTGATGTCCGCTTCGATGTGGTTGAGGACGCCCTGCGGAATTTTGAGCTGTTCGAGCACTTTGTCGTCCCGCTCAAAGATTTTGATGGCGTACCAGCGCTGCTGTTCTTCCGGCAGGTTGTGAACGGCAGCCTCCTCAATGTGGGCGATGGCGTGCTCTACCACGCCGGAAAAGGTGTGCATCGGGACGGTTTTTCCATTTTTCGCCGCCTCGATGGCGGCCTCTGCGGCCTGCATGACACCGGTGCCCTTCAGCGCGGAAATTTCCACGACCGGGCAGCCGAGCTGGCGGGAAAGTTCGGCGGTGTCAATTTTGTCGCCGTTTTTGCGGACAACGTCCATCATGTTGATGGCCGCGACAACCGGAATGCCGAGCTCGGTGAGCTGGGTGGTGAGGTAGAGGTTGCGCTCCAGATTGGTGCCGTCGATGATGTTGAGGATGGCGCTGGGCCGTTCCCCGATGAGGTAGTTTCGGGCGACGACCTCCTCCAGCGTGTAGGGAGAGAGGGAGTAGATGCCGGGCAGGTCGGTGATGATTACGCCGTCGTGCTTTTTGAGCTTTCCTTCCTTTTTTTCCACCGTGACGCCCGGCCAGTTGCCGACGAACTGGTTGGAGCCGGTCAGTGCGTTGAACAGGGTCGTCTTGCCGGAGTTTGGGTTGCCGGCCAGCGCGATTTTGAAATCCATAAAGCTTCCTCACTTTCTGATATTAGCATCAGCTAACTAAGATGGCTGAAAATAGGGGGGATTTCTCCCCCTTTTGACGCAGCAAGGTCTACTCCACCTCGATCATTTCCGCGTCCGCCTTTCGGATGGACAGTTCGTATCCGCGGACATTCACCTCGATCGGATCTCCCAGGGGAGCCACCTTGCGGACATGGACCTCCGTTCCTTTGGTCAGCCCCATATCCATGATCCGGCGTTTTACCGCGCCCTCTCCGTGGAGCTTGACAACGCGGACCGTATTGCCGACGCTGACAGCTTTCAGTGTTTTCATCAGACTCTTCCTCCTTCAGATAAACTGCACGTTCTATTCAAAAAATCAGATCATGATTTTTCGTGCCATTTCCTCACTGATTGCCACGCGCGCCTCTTTGACGCTGACAATCACGTTGCCTCCCAGCGTGTTGACGACGGTTACGCTGCCGCCCACGACGAAGCCGAGGTTTTCCAAATGCCTCTTTACTTCGGGGCTGCCGCCAATCTTTCGAATCGTATTTTCCTCGCCGGTCTGGGCCAGTGCCAACGGCATCATTTCAATCCCCCGCATTCTCTCAATGATTAGTGTGTGCTAACTATGTTTATCATAGCGCATCCCGCAAATGTTGTCAAGCATTAACTTTTGACGTTTGAAAAGTTCGGCTATGTAATTATTTTTTGCCGGTTATCAAATAGAAAACTGTACAGATCATCCAGTTCTGCGAAGCAGTTCCAAAACAGGAGACCGGGCAGTTTCCGCTAAAAATGGGGAAAGTTGCCGCATTCTGTTGCATACAGCTGAATGTCTGTGCTATAATAGCAGTAAGAATATGATTCTGGAGGCAGATCAATATGGCAGACGTCAGCAGGGTGGAACTGTTTGAAACCGCGCCGGTTCCCCGCGCGGTATTGAAACTGTGCGTCCCGACGGTGCTCAGCTCGCTGGTTATGGTGCTCTATAATCTGGCGGACACCTATTTTGTCGGGATGCTCAACGACCCGGTGGAGAACGCGGCGGTGACACTGGCGGCTCCGGTGCTGCTGGCCTTTAACGCGATCAACAATCTGTTCGGCGTCGGCTCCTCC
>CALXIG010000239.1 GCA_944388305.1 uncultured Clostridia bacterium | reverse complement strand
TAATAGCGCCAGCTCCCGTCCTCCTGCTGCACCCAACCGTCGGCGAATCGGATCGGGGCGCCGGAGACGTCCGCACCTTCGGCCGCGAGCACCGGCGCGGAGGCGGAGAGGGACACCGCGAGGGCAGTCAGCAGCGCAGCGATTCCTTTCTGCCATTTCTTCATAAAATCATCCTTTTCTTTTGGAAAAATGGAAGAATTTCGTCTGCTTCCATTATAATACAGAGGCTGTGATTTTGCAAGTGCTCCTCCGGGCGGCGAATGCATACCGGCCGCGGAAACGGGCATACTCCCTTTTGAGAAAGTGAGGTTATGCTGATGTTTCAACACGAAAAAATGCTGTTTCACCCTGTGGCGGTGGAGCGGCCGAACGCGCAGTACGCGGCCCTTTTGCAGGAACAGCTCGGCGGCGCGAACGGCGAACTGAAGGCGGCCATGCAGTACCTGTCCCAGAGCTTCCGCATCCGGGACCCGGAGATCAAGGACCTTTTCCTGGATATCGCGGCGGAGGAACTGGGCCACATGGAGATGGTCGCCCAGACCATCAATCTCCTGAACGGACACGATGTGGAGGCGGCGAGCGTGCCGGCGGGCGAGATCGAGACGCACGTTCTGCTGGGACTCAACCCTGGCCTGATCAACGCCTCCGGCTATTCCTGGACCGGGGATTATGTGACGGTGACCGGCGACCTCTGCGCCGATCTTCTCTCCAACATTGCCTCCGAGCAGAGGGCCAAGGTGGTCTACGAATACCTGTACCGGCAGATCGCGGACCAGAAGGTGAAGGAAACCATCGACTTTCTGCTGAACCGGGAGGAGGCGCACAACGCCATGTTCCGGGAGGCCTTTAACCGGGTGCAGGACAGCGGTTCCAACCGCGATTTCGGCACCACCCGGGCTGCCCGGATGTATTTCAGCATGTCGGAGCCCTCTCCTTCCGGCAATTCCTTTGCCGACACCGACACCGCTCCGCCGTCCTTCCACTGAGGACAGCCGGCTGCTATACTGCCGCCTCTGTTTCCAGCACCTCCCGCAGGGCCTGCAAAAAGATGCCCGCCGCCCTGGAAAACACCTGGTATTTTTTCCACACAATCTGGCCGTGCGCCTCAAGCTGCGGGAAACAGGGGCGGAAACAGAGGCCGGTCCCCTGCGTGTTGGTCAATTTGTCGAAACAGAGGGCATATCCCAATCCCTCGTCCACCAGCAGTGAGGCGTTGAACAGCAGATTGTAGGTCGCGACAATATGGAGGTCCGCCTCCTTTCGCTGGAGCCAGCGCCACAGGCAGGTGTCGTATCCTCTCTGCTCAGAGATGATGAGCGGCTTGTCCCACAGGTCCTCCGGGCGGATGTGCTCCCTTTCCGCCAGAGGGGAGTCGCGGCGCATCAGCACACCCCAGGTGTCCCGGACCGGCGCCGGGACGGTCTCATACTTCTGCGGGTCGACGCCGGTGAAGACCAGGCCGAAATCAATGAGCCCTTTATCCAGATATTCCAGCACATGCTCCGCGTTGCCGCTGGAGATGTGATACCGGATATCCGGGTATTTTTTTTGCAGTTTTCCAGCCACCTTCGCGAACAGGCGGACCAGCTCCGTTTCGCCTGTTCCGATAATCACGTTGCCGGCGACTGCCTCACCGGGCTGCGCAATCTCGCTTTCCGTTCGCCTGACGAGGGAGAGAATCTCCTCCGCGCGCTTGCGCAGAATCATCCCCTCCTCGGTAAGGGTGACCTTGCGGGACCCCTTTACCCTCCGGATCAGAAGCTGTTTTCCCAGCTCTTCCTCCAGCTCGCGGAGCTGTCTGGACAAAGCCGGCTGGGACAGGTGCAGCGAATTTGCCGCCGCTGTGATATTCTGCTCCCGGGCCACCGCAAGAAAATATTCCAGTACGCGCAGTTCCATAAAAATCGCCTCCCTGCTGCCAGTATAGCGGATATTCCGCCGCGTGTCAATTACGGAAACCGGTTCTTCCGCGCATCCTGACATCCGCATGTCTTTCGCGCATGATAAGGCGGAGCGCTTTGCCGCAGCTTTCTCTTTTATCATGACGCGGTTTTGGCAGAGAAAAACTGTCCCCTGATTTTCTCAGGAGACAGCTTGCAGCGTCTGCTTTCCTGTTACATGTGCGTTTTATCCCTGCGCCTGTCCGAAACGGGGGCGCCTTTTGCCGTCGGGGTCAAAAAAGCGGCGGCTTTCCTCCTGGAAAAGCCGCCCAATATCATCGCGGTTCCACCACGACCTTGATCGCTGTCTTTTCCGCGCCGTCGATTTCCACATTGGCGAAGGCCGGTACACACACCAGATCCGCACCGGTAGGCGCGAGATAGCCGCGCGCGATTGCGATGGATTTGATTGCCTGATTGACTGCGCCGGCGCCAATTGCCTGAATCTCGACTGAACCTTTTTCCCGTATGACGCCCGCAATGGCTCCCGCTACGGAATTTGGCGCCGATTTTGCTGAAACTTTGAGAACATCCATCTCAGATCCCCTCCGGACTTTTCTAAAGAGAGGGCTTTCAGCCGACGGCTGCGCGATACCCTCGGCTGAATTTCCCTTTCTCACCTCTATTATAATATAAATTCACAAAAGTTTCAATACGTCTATCGCAGTTTTATGGCACTTTACAAACGAACCCGGTCAATTTTCATACATTTTCCAGTTTTTTTATCCAAATCCAGCAAAATCCCCTCCAACTTGCAGGGCCCGCCGGCCGGGACTTCGAACCGGGTGGGCAGACAGGTCGTCATGCGGCGGACAACGCAGTCGGGGTTGACCCCGAGAATCGAATGAACCGGACCGGTCATTCCCAGGTCGGAGATATAGCCCGTTCCCCGCGGAAGGATCGTCTCATCCGCCGTCTGAACGTGGGTGTGGGTGCCGGCGACAGCGGAAACCCGCCCGTCGAGGTAGTAGCCGAGCGCCAGCTTCTCCCCCGTCGCCTCCGCGTGAAAATCGACGACGGTGCAGTCTGCCTTCACCTCGGAAAGAATGCGGTCCGCACAGGCGAAGGGACTGCCGATGGGGTCGAGGTAGACCTGCCCCAGCAGGCTGATGACCAGCAGACGGCAGCTCCCCAGGTCCAGCACGCAGTAACCGCTTCCGTAGCAGCCGTCCGGATAATTTGCGGGGCGGAGGAGGTTCGGATTCTCCTCGAGATAGTCCTGAATTTCGCGGCGGCGGAGGCTGTGGTTGCCGCCGGTGATGACGTCCACGCCGCTGTCGAACAGATAGTTGGCGGAATGCGGCAGAATGCCGTTCCCCACAGCGGAATTCTCCCCGTTGCAGATGACAGCATCCACCATCTGCCGCTTTTTGTAGGAAGGCAGCACCCTGCGCAGGTACTCGCAGCCTGGCTGGCTGACAACATCCCCGATCATGAAAACGCGCATCCGGCTTCCCCCTATCTGACCGCGCTGTCCCGCAGGCAGCGCAGATCCTCTTCCGAGAAAAGATACCGCTTGCCGCAGAAATGGCAGGACAGTTCAGCACCGCGGTCTTCCTCAATGAGCTGGTCGAGCTGGGCCTTCCCCAGGCTGATAACCGCGCGCTCCACACGCTCCCGTGAGCAGTCGCAGTGGTAGGCGGGCGCGTACTCGTCCAGGACGCGGGGGGAGAGGCCGGCCAGCAGTTTCCCGCAGATTTCGGCCGGCTGCATTCCCTGCTCGATCATGGCCGAAGCGGGGGGAATCTCTTTGACATTCCGCTCCAGAATGTCGATTGCGGCATCCTGGGCAAAAGGCAGAAGCTGAACGAGAAAGCCTCCTGCGGCCCGGACCGTCAGGTCGGGGTTGACCAGCACCCCCAGCCCGCAGACGGTGGGCGTCTGCTCGCTGACGGCGTAGTATTCGGTGACATCCTCCGCAAGCTCACCGGAGACGAGGGGCACCTGTCCGCTGTACGGCTCCTTGAGGCCGAGGTCTTTTATGACCCGGAGATAGCCGTTCCGGCCGACCGCCCCTGCGACATCCAGCTTGCCGCGGGCATTGAGCGGCAGCTCGACCACCGGGTTTTCCACATAGGCTTTGACGCGCCCTTTGCTGTCCGCAACCGCGATGAGGACACCGGCAGGGCCGTCTGCGTCGACCCGCAGGGTGAGAGAATCTCCCTCTCCCTTGAGCTGAACTCCCATCATGGAGGCTGCCGTCGCCAGCCGACCGAGGGCGGCGGTCACGACCGCCGAGGTGTGGTGAATCTGTTCGATGCGGGCGGCAATGTCGGTTGAGTCGATGGCCATCGCCATCACCGAGCCGTCCGCTGAAATCGCACGGGTTAATTTTGCCATAATTGACTCCTTTTCCTTACAAATCGCGTGAGACGCTGGAAAACCGCTGTCCGCTGTACAGCCCGAAGCGGCCGGAAAGCAGGTAGGATACCGCCGCCGCCAGCGCAAACAGCGGCATTCCCTCCCCGCCGAACAGCTCCAGGCAGAGAAAGAGGGTCGCCAGCGGGCAGTTAACCACCGCGCAGAAGACTCCCGCCAGCCCGACAGCCGCCCCGAAGCCCGGCGCCAGTCCCAGCAGCCCGCCTGCCGCGCAGCCAAAGGTCGCGCCGGTGAAAAAGACCGGCACAATTTCCCCGCCCTTGAACCCGGCGCCCAGCGTCAGCGCGGTGAAGAGAATTTTGAGCAGAAACGCATAGGGAACCGCCTCCCCCGCCATCGCGCGGGTGATGACCGCCATGCCCGCGCCGTTGTAATCGCGGCTCCCCACCAGAAAGGTCAGGGCAACCACCAGCGCGCCGCCAACAGCCGCCCGCAGGATACTGTTGGGAAGGAGCTTCCGGTACCAGCTCCCCGCCACGTGCAGGCTGAGGCAGAAGAGAATGCCGACCGCCGCGCAGAGAGCGGCCAGCGCCAGCACCTGCGCCGCCGACTGCAGGCTGAGCTCCGGAATTCCCGCGACCTGAAAGGCGGCTGGCGCCGCCCCAAGCTTCCCGGCGATTCCGGCGCCAATGAGTCCGGCAAAAACGCAGGGAACAATCGCCGCGTAGTACACCGCCCCGACATTGGCCACCTCCATCGCAAAGACTGCCGCCGTCAGCGGGGTGCCGAAAAGCGCTGCAAAGGCCGCACTCATCCCGCAGAGGGTGATGATGTGCCGGTCCCGGCGGTCCAGCCGCAGCCAGCGCCCGGCCTGCGCCGCCAGACTACCGCCCAGCTGAAGCGCAGCTCCCTCCCGGCCGGAGGAACCGCCCAGAAGGTGGGTCAAAATGGTGCTGGCAAAGATCAGCGGGGCCATTCGAAACGGCAGCGGACCGTCCCGCCGCACCGAGAGAAGGACGCTGTTGGTGCCGCCGTCCCGCTCCATTCCGGCCAGGCGGTACAGCAGCGCGATCGCTGCGCCGCCCAGCGGCAACAGAAACAGAATCCAGCCGTGCGCTTCCCGCAGCGCCGTCGCCTCCTCCACCAGGTGGTGGAACAGCCAGCCCACCAGCCCGATGGGCACGCCGCACAGGATGGAAATTCCCGCCCATTTCAGAAAAAGAAGCAGATAGCGGAGCACGCCGTCCGCCTGCGTCCGCACTCGCTGCCAAATCGTATCCATATTGAATTCTCGCCTTCCTCTATTCCAGATTGTATGCGGCGGCCCGCCGCTGCCGGAACGTCAGTGCGGTGGTAAAACCGATCTTCCGGCAAAGCGCCGCCGTCTCCGGGATGCCGGCGGCCAGGTCGCGGGCGGTGTGCGCGTCCGAACCCAGGACAATCCTCCGGCCGCCGAGAGCAAAATACCGGCGGAGAAACCGCTCATCCGGCATGGGGGCGTTGAGCCCCTGACGCAGCCCGCTCGCGTTGACCTCCAGCGCAATTCCCCGGGTGATCATCGTGCGGAAAAGCTGGTCGATGAGGGCGTCATAGCGGGAAAGCTCCACTTTTCTGTTGTATTTTCCCGTAATATAACGGAGAGGATAGGTCAGATGCGCGATAGAATCGGTTTGTCCCCATTCGGCGAGCCGGATGAGTTCTTCAAAATACGGCTCGAGCATCTCATCCAGGTCGATCTCCCGGCAGTCCAGAAAGTAAAAATCCGGCTTGCCGGGGGTGTTGTGAATGGAGCCGATGACGTAGTCGTAGGGCAGAAGAGAGAGCATCTCCCCGGCATAATCGGGATCCTCCAGCGGCTCGCCCAGCTCAATCCCCTGAAAAAGCGCAAACGGCACCTGTTCGCGCATCCGGCGGATATCCGCTCCTCCCGCCGCGAAAACCGTCCGGGCGCAGGCGAGGCTGTGCATGTTGACGTCGCAGTGATCGGTGACCGCAAATCCGGCGAGGCCCAGCTCCGTGGCGCGGCGGCACTGCGCCTCCAGAGAGGCCTCCGCGTCGAAGCTGCGGTTTGTGTGGGTGTGCAGATCGTACAAAGTCGGCATGGGACCGCGTCCTTTCCAACATGCGCGGGATTTCCTCAAAAAATCCGATAGGATTTCCCGGCAAAATGTGCTATACTAAGAGGGAGATTCTCTGTGAAAAAAATCCCATGTAACAGTATACCACAGACAACCGGAAATTCCAATGCCGTTTTCAGAAATTCCCGGCGAAAAACAGGAGGGAATGCAAAAATGAAGCATTGCGGCACGATCCCGCTCGAAACCGGCCGGCTCATCCTCCGCCGGTTCACCCCGGAGGACGCGGAAGCGATGTTTGAAAACTGGGCGGGCGACCCGCAGGTCACCCGCTATCTCACCTGGAGTGCCCACCAGTCTCCGAAGCAGACGCTGTCGGTCCTCACACGCTGGCTCCGTCAGTACCGCCGCGCCGATTTTTACGAGTGGGCGGTCGTCGAAAAATCTTCCGGCGCCCTCATCGGCTCCATCGGACTGGCCGGCGTTCCCGGCTCCCGCGGCAGCGCGGAGGCGGGGTACAGTCTGGGGCAGCGCTGGTGGAACCGCGGTTATGCGACCGAGGCGCTGCGGGAGGTGCTGGACTTTGCGGTTCACCGCGTCGGATATAAACGGATTATTGCCAAGCACGCCATCGAAAACCCGGCTTCCGGCCGGGTGATGCAGAAGGCGGGCATGTCTCTCTGCATCGGGGCGATTGTCAGCGTCCCGACTGAAAACGGCATCTTCGACTGCTACCTGTACGAGTTCCGTTCTCCCGCCCGCCATCACTTTTTCTGGTGAGGAAAATTTGCCGAAATCACAAAAAACAGTTGATTATCACGCTGTAGTGTGCTAAAATCATAAATAACAGGGGCGCTGCCTCACACGACATGGAAAGAAGGACTGGCTGATATGAATGAAAAACTGAAAGAACTCAACGTCGAATTTCTGTTCCGCGCGATTCTCGAGCTGCGGGATATGGAGGAGTGCTACAAGTTTTTTGAAGACCTCTGCACTGTCCAGGAGCTGAAGGCTCTCGCCCAGCGCATCCAGGTGGCAAAAATGCTCAGCGAAAGCCGGGTGTACAGCGACATCGTCGCCCAGACCGGCGCCTCCACCGCCACCATCAGCCGGGTCAACCGCTCCCTCCACTACGGCTGCGACGGCTATACCGAAATTTTCGCCCGCCTGCGGGAAAAAGAAGGGGAAGAGGCAAAGGAGCCGGAAGCATGAGCCACTACGAGGCCTTTGCAGAGGTTTATGACATCCTGACTTCCAATATCGACTACCCGGCCCGGGCCGCGTATTTTGACGAAGCAATCCGCCGCCACGGCGGGTTCCGCGGTATCCTGCTCGACCTCGGCTGCGGCACCGGCTCCCTCTCGGAGGAGCTGGCTGCGCTTGGCTATGACGTCATCGGCGTGGACAACGCAGAGGACATGCTCTGGGCCGCCCAGCAGAAGCGCCTGGAGAGCGGCCGCGACATCACCTACATTTGTCAGGAAATGACCGGTCTCGACCTTTACGGCACCGTCGATGCCGCTGTTTCTGCGCTGGACAGTTTAAACCACCTGACCAGCTACGACGACTTCTGCGCGGCCATCGCCAAAGTCGCCCTCTTTCTCCACCCGGACGGCGTTTTCGTCTTCGATCTCAACACCTGCTACAAGCACCGGGAAATCCTCGCAAACAACACCTTTGTGTACGATTTTGACGAGGTCTTCTGCGCCTGGCAGAACACCCTCCTCCCCGACGATACCGTCCAGATGGATCTTGCCATTTTCGCTGAAACGGAAGACGGCCTCTACGAGCGGATGGAGGAGAGCTTCGCGGAGCGCGCCTACACCCCCGAACAGGTGGAAGCGGCCCTGCATCAGGCCGGGCTGACCGTCGAAGCGGTCTACGGCGAAGACAGCTTTTCCCCGCCGCGCCCGGATACACAGCGGGTCATTTATGTTGCAAAACACAAAAAGGAGGCGTCCACAGATGGGACAACTTAATTTTGCCGCGATGCAGGAGCTTCAGAAGGAACTTCAGGAGAAATACCGGGACATCTGGAAACCCCTCTGCCCGGAGAATGGCCGCAGCACTCTGCTCTGGATGATGATCGAAGCGGGGGAGGCCGCCGACATCATCAAGAAAGAGGGCGACCGCCCCATTATGGACGACCCGGAGGTGCGCCTCCACTTCATCGAGGAGCTGTGCGACACGATGATGTACTTCAACGACCTGATGCTCTGCTACGGCATCACCCCCGCGGAGCTGGAGACGGTCTATCTGGAAAAACACAAACGGAATATGAGCCGGTGGTAATCCGCCCGGCATGAAAAACAGGCAGGAAGCTGTGCGCTTTCTGCCTGTTTTCCGTTTTTCCGTCGAAGGGGGCTTACAGCTGCCCGAGGTTGCCGGTGCGCTGGGCGGTGTAGAGCTTGTAGTAGTCGCCCTTCTTCGCGATCAGCTCATCGTGGGTGCCGCATTCGCTGATGCCCTTGTTGGAGACATACATGATCTTGTCGCAGTTTTTGATGGTGGAGAGGCGGTGCGCGATGATGAAAGAGGTGCGCCCCTTCAGCAGCTCGTTGAGCGCTGTCTGGACCATCCGTTCGGTCTTGGCGTCGATGGAGGAGGTCGCCTCGTCGAGGATGAGGATCTTCGGGTCGGCGAGCAGGGTCCGCGCAAAGGAAACGAGCTGCCGCTGGCCCTGGGAGAGGCGGGAACCGCGCTCATTGACCTCGGTCAGGTAGCCCTTCTCCATCTCACTGATGAACTCGTCGGCGCAGACCGTCCTGCACGCGCGCCGCACTTCCTCTTCGGAGGCGTCCTGACGGGCATAGCGGATGTTGTCCAGAATCGTTCCCGAGAAGATGAAGCTGTCCTGCAGCATGATGCCCATCTGAGAGCGGAGCGAGTGCAGCGTCACCCTGGAGATGTCGTGTCCGTCGATGAGAATGCGGCCGCCGCTCAAATCGTAGAAGCGGGAGATCAGGTTGACGATGGTGGACTTGCCCGCGCCGGTCGGGCCGACCAGGGCGATGCTCTCGCCGGGCTTCACGTCAAAGGAGACGTGCTCGAGAATGTTGCGGGGCGGCTCGTAGGCGAAGGTCACGTCCTCAAAGGTGACGCGGCCCTCCACTTTGGGCAGCTCGCAGGCGTCGGGAGCGTCCTTGATGTCCACCGGCTCGTCGATCATCTCGAAGATGCGCTCGAGGTAGGCAACGCCGTTGATGAAGGTGTTGTAGAGGTTGGACAGGCTCAAAAGCGGCTGCCAGAACCGCCAGGCGTAGTTGGAAACCGCCACGATGGTACCAAACGAGGCCATCGGCTTCATGACCAGCACACCGACGATGTACATTGCGCCGACAACCCATGTCGAGACGTTGTCCACCGTCACCCAGACACAGTTGGAGATCCGCTGCGCCTTATTCCACAGGCGGTAATAGTCCAGGTTCAACCGGTCAAAAATGCCGGCGTTCTGCTGCTCGCGGGTGAAGAGCTGGGTGATCTTGGCGCCGTCCAGGCTCTCCTGGAGGTAGGCGTTCATATTGGAGCCCTTGTTGGAAACCTGCTGCCAGACGCGGCGCTGGGCCGGCTTGATAAGCATGATAACCGTCACGAAAATCGGAACGCCCGCCATGACGACCAGCGCAAGCTGCACGTTGACGAAAAACATGACGATCGCGTAAACGATGACATTGAAAATTTCCAGAATAAAGTTGACCACACCGTTGGAGAGCATGTCCGACACATTGTTGACATACTGAATCACGCGGGTCAGAATTTTACCATGCGGGCGGCTGTCGTAGAAGGAAAACGGCAGCTCCTGAAGATGGTCAAACAGATCCTTGCGCATGTCGTAGATGATGCCCTGCCCCACAATGGCCATCAGGCGGGAGCGGACGGTGTTGGCGACAATGACAATCACAATGGTGAGAATGGTCAGCAGGGTCAGTCCGATCAGCTCCCCGACATTCTTGTTGGGGATGGTGACGTCAAAGGCATGCTTCAGGATAAGGGGGTAAAGCATCGCCGACAGCGCGGAAACCATGCTGGCTGCCAGTGCGATAATCATCAATTTGTAGCGCTTTTTGGCGTAGATGGCGGCCCGTTTGAGATGCTTGATATTAAATGGAGTTTCCAGGGTCTCGTCCACATCGTACTTGTTGCGCACTGCCATTACTCCTCACCTCCCATCGCTTCCTGCAGGCGGCAGATTTCGGTGTAGTAGCCGCCGCGGTGCATCAGTTCCTCGTGCGTGCCGATTTCGGAGATTTCACCATCCTTGAGCACGATGATGCGGTCCGCACGCCGGGTGGTGGAAATCCGCTGGGCGACAATCAGCTTGGTGCAGGTGAAATCCAGGTGGCTTAAGCTCTCCTGGATGAAATGCTCGGTTTCCATATCCACCGCAGAGGTCGTGTCGTCCAGAATCAGAATCGCCGGACGGATTGCCAGGGCGCGCGCCAGGGCGATGCGCTGCTTTTGTCCGCCGGACAGGCCGACGCCGCGCTCACCGACGATGGTCTCATAGCCCTGCTCCATCTTGTCGATGAAGTCCGCCGCGGCCAGCCCCGCGTAATGGCGGGTCATCTCCTCGCTCATCTCGGAATCGCCGTAGGCGATATTGCCGTCGACCGTATCCGAGAAGAGGAAGACATCCTGGGTGGCCATGCCGATATTGTGCCGCAGGGTGTGCAGATCCCACTCCTTGATAGGCACGCCGTCGATCTTGAGGCTGCCGCTCGAGATGTCATAAAGACGCGGAATCAGGTTCATGAGAAGGGTCTTGCCGGAGCCGGTGTTGCCCATGATGGCCACCGTTTCACCCGGCTTGATGTGCAGATTGATGTGCTTGAGCAGCTCGTGTCCGGAAAGGTTCAGCGAAACGTCCTCAAAGGAGATGTCGCCCCGGAAGCGCTCGTTCGTCTCCCGGCAGCCGTAGCGGTTGACAATGGTCGGCCGGGTGTAGTAGAGCTCAATGACCTTGGCGGCGCTCGCCATGAAGCGCTGCGCGTCGTTCAGGAGGTTGCCGAGGTTGCGGATGGGGTTGGAGAAGGTCCAGGTGAGGCCGGAGAAGGCCATCAACTGTCCCATCGTAATGCGGCCGTACATGACAAACAGGCCGCCGAGCAGCAAAACGGCGATCTGCATGGCCTGAGCCGCCAGCTCCAGCGCGGGGTAATATTTGAGCCAGAACATGTTGGCCGCCAGGTTTGCCTCCCGGTAATCGACGTTGCACTTGTCAAACAGGCCGATTTCGTAGTCCTCCTTGGCGAACGCCTTGACCACCCGGTTGCCGGCGATATTTTCCTGTGCCCGGGAGTTCATCACAGCGAGCTTTTCCCGCTGCGCCGCATAGAGCGGACGCACCCGGCGGGAGTAGCTGTAGGTGATGAAGAAGATCAGCGGAAACAGGCAGCACAGCGCCAGCGTGAAGACCACGTCGGTGCAGAGGAAGAAGATGAGCACCGCCACAAAGGAAACCAGCGATTCCACCGCCACGCGGCTGGAATAAGCCGTCACATACCGCACCGCATCCAGGTCGCCGGTGAGCCGGGTCATCAGGTCGCCGGTCCGGTTGCGGTCAAAAAAGCTCATATCCTGCTTTTGCATGTTGCGATAGATGTAGCTTCGGATGTTGGTCGCCACCAGGATGCCGCCCTTTTCAAAGGTGATCACCATCAGGTAGCCCAGCCCTGTCCGGAACAGGGTAAACCCCACCATCAGCAGCACCAGCGGAATCAGAAGATCCAGCCTGCGTTCCGCCTCGCTGGGGGGGACCAGTACCCGGTCCACAATCTGCTGGGAAATCATGGAGTTCGACAGGTTCAGCACCGAGGTCACCGTCACCATGCAGATTGCCAGGACATACTGCTTGCGAAACCCCTTGAGGTTTTCCCATACCCATTTCAATGGGAACATAAAATCACCGCCATTCTGTCAGTTATCGCGGCGCCGGGACGCCGCCGGAATCAGTGTTCATACCCTATTATAACGTCTTCGGCAAAAATGAAAAGGTCTTTTGAGAAAAATGCCTGTCCAAATTTTATCTGGCATTTTTGTATATTTTGCTTTTCACTTTCCGCCTTTTTGTAAATAAGATGTTATTATAATAGGAAGGAAGTGCAAAAAACAGAAATTTGGAACAGCGACCGGTCTATCCGCGAAAATGTCAATTTGCAGCAAGGCTTTTTGATATTTCTCACAACATTTTAATATCTCTGCTATTTTTTTTATAAAAAACGTGATTTTTCCAAAAAAGTGTGCTATAATAAAGAAAAGTGCAGGACAGTGCGCAGACTGGGATCAGTACGCCTCGAACTCATCCAGCTCGTCGACGACTCCCAGCTCCTCTGCGACGTAGAAAAACAGCTGCCGGGTCATTTCGGCCAGCCTGTCCGTCTGCTCGTCGGAGATTTCGGTCGGGATATCGGTCGGGTAGCGCGTTTCAATGTAAAACTTGTTGAGGGCGGCGGATTCATCCAGCCACTGGGTGAAGCTCTCGTCGATGCGGGCGGCCCGCTTGCACAGCCAGGTGAGGTTGTGCCCGTCGACCGGCTCGCTGTCCTTTGCCAGGATGTAGCCCTTGATCGCCTTTTCCGCGCACTGCTGGCAGTGAAAGGCGGTCATGTTGTTCAGCGTCGAGTCCTGCCGGAGCAGCTGCACTGCGCGGTAATCATCGTAGGCGGCGTTCATCCAGTCCTGGAACCGGCGGCTGTCTGCGGGACTACTCCGCCGGCGGCGCCTTGTCATAGAGCAGGACCCCCTTCCTCTCGATCTCGCCCGCAAAGGCGTGCGGCTTCTGCCGGAACTTCTCCCATTCCGAAGGCGTGTAGAGCACAAGGTCGTAGGGCAGCTCGCAGTCCAGCTCGAGATAGATTTTCCGCTCCAGCGCTGCCTTGTTTCCGGTGTCCGCGACGACGCAGAGCTTGAAGCTGGTAATCTGATTTTCCAGATTCTGCTTGGCGTTAAACAGATAGATTTTTTCCGGCGAACAGAGGTCGGCGATTGCCGAAACCAGTTGCCGGACATGCGGCGACAGATTCATTGGTATCAGCATCCTTTCGCTTTTATTATACTCCCTTCCGCCGCAAAAGGGAAGCCCTAATCCGCAAAAGGTTCGCGGCGCAGCCCTTTCCGGCGCGCCTCCCGCAGAAGCTGCCCGTAACGGGCGTAAACCGCCTTCAGTTGAAAGCAGCAAACCTCAATGGCGGTGCTGTCCGTGACCATGTCAAACTGATTCTGCACCGTTTCCAGCTGGCTTTTCACCTCAGCCAGCTCGTTCCAGAAGCTGTCCGCGCCGGACCGCCGCCGGAGTTCCCTCTTCGCCATCTGTTCTTCCCTCCCCACCGGATTCGTTCAGAACAGGCTATGCGGAAAGGGGCGCGGAATAGAACCCATCCACCGCATTTGCGCAGCTGCCCCCTCTACCCGGCATAAAATCTCGCCCAGCTGCATAGATGATATCAGTGAACATCAAAAAGGAGAGTGCAAAAATGACAAGCCCAACCTTTGAAGTGCGTTACTGCCCCAACCTGCAGCACAATGTCTGCGTGGAAATGACAAGTAAATCCGGCGCCGAAGTGACGCGCCGCTGCCTCTATGCGGAAAGCAGCTGCGCTGCCTGCAAGTATGTGCCGGAACCAAAGCCGGAGCCGGAAAAATAGCGGCGAAAGCTCCATCGAAAAGGGCGGCCTGTGGGCCGCCCTTTTTATTCCGAAAGCAGGTCAGAACAGACTGAGCTGCGTTCCCTCCTGAGCCGGACGGGCGGGCCGCAGCCGGATCCTCTCCCAGGCGTCCTCCGGCATCCCGGCCAACAAAGGGGAGGGTTCGCCGGAGGTGAGCAGGTAAAGCCGCTCCCGCGCGCGGGTCACGCCGACGAAGAGCAGCCGCCGCTCCTCCTCCAGATCTGAAGGGCCGGACGGTGATTCCAGCGGAATCGATCCCTTTTCCACCCCATAGAGAAAGACGGCCGGGAACTCCAGCCCCTTTGAGGCGTGGAGAGTCATCAGCGTCACCGCCCCCGTCCCGCCGGAGGGGCGGCCGCTCAGGCGGCGGATCGCGTCCTCCTCCCCGCCCGTCGCCGCCTCCAGCAGGGCGTCCATGGTGGGGCAGAAAGCCGCCGCCCGAATGAGCTGCTCCACATTCTCCCGGCCGGAAAGGCCGCACCGCGCGGCAAGCGCCTCCAGGAGCTTATGCGGCCTGCCGGAAAGCCGCGCCGCAAATTCCGCCGACGCCGCGAACCACTCCGCCAGCACCGGCAGGGCGGCATACTCCGCGAGAACTGTCCCGGCCTCCTCCCAGCCTGCGGGAGAGGCCGCCGCAATTTTTTCGCGCATGGCCGCCGCCAGATCGGGCGGGCAGTCAAAGAGGGCGAGCGAGCGCCCGAGCGGGTCGGGCGCCGGGTGCAGCAGGAAGGAGAAAAACGCGAGCATCCCGCGGACCTCTGGGGCTGCAAAAAAACTGCCGCGCCCCACCACGAGGCAGGGGATGTCGTCATGCCGGAGACACCGTTCCACCAGCTCGAGCTGGCGGCGGGTGCGGCAGAGAATTGCGATCTCCGAAAAGCTGCGGGGCGGCTCTTCCCCATCCGAACGGGCCTCCAGCATGTCCACGCCGCCGGTGAGGCGGGAAATCTCCTTGGAGGCAAAAATGGCCTCGGCGGTGGGGTTGGCAGCTTCGATCAGCCGGACCGGACCCCGGGGCGGACAGTTGGGATGCAGGCTCCGCGCCGGACCCGGCGCGCCATCCATCAGCCGGAGGGCGGCCGCGACAATTTCCGGGGAGGAGCGGTAGTTTTCCGCAAGGCGGATGATGCGCAGGTCCGGAAAATCCGCGGCCAGCCGCTCAAAGCAGCGGGAATCCGCGCCGCGGAACCCGTAAATCGCCTGATCGGGGTCGCCGATGACAAGCAGGCTCTTTCCGTCCCGCGCCCAGAGCCGCACCAGCTCGTACTGAATCGGGCTGACATCCTGAAACTCGTCGACCAGCAGGTGGGAAAAACTCCGGCCTGCCGGATTTTGCGAAAAGAAAGCGGCGCCCCGCTCGAGGATGCCGTCGAAATCGGTCAGCCCTTCCCGCGCAAGGAGCGCGCGGTAGCGTTCGGCAGCGTCGGGCGGAAATTCCGGCTCTGCCGGCGTTCGGCCGCTCCGGACCCGGGAAATCTCCTGAAGAAGACGGCGGGCGCTGCCGGCGCACCCCATTTCGCGCAGCAGCTCCTCCGAAAGCTCCAGCGCGCGCTCCTCACCGGCGAGGGCCGGAACGCCGGGCAGAAAGCGGAGGCAGACTGCATGGAAAGTGCCGACGCTCAGCCCGCGCAGGGCCTTTTTGCCGAGCGCCGCCTCCAGCCGCTCCCGCATTTCGGCGGCTGCTCTGGCGGTAAAGGTGACGGCGGTAATTTCGGCGGGCCTGACGCCGCCCTCGATCATGCGGACAATGCGTGCAACCAGGGTGCGGGTCTTGCCCGAGCCCGGCCCGGCGATGACGGCAGCCGCTCTCCCGGCAAACGATGCGGCCTCCTCCTGCGCGGGATTCAGGCCGGACAGGGGGACGGGCTGTTCCTCCGCCGCTTCCCGGCGGACAGGCGCGGCCGGAAGCGCCTTCTTTTTCGCAGCCCTGCGCGGCGGGGCAATGCCTGCGCCGAAGAGGCTGGTCTGGCCGCTCAGCGCGTCGATCTCCTCCTGGCGGAGCAGGCGGATCACCCCGTACGCGCCGTCATAGCCGGGGATGCGCTCCGCTTCCCCCTTCCGCAGGCGGCGGATCCCCTCGGCGATCACCTCTCCGGCGACGCGGCGGATGTCCTCGAGCGGACACGCGCGGAGGATGAAAAACTCGTTCCCCAGCCGGGAAATCATCTCCTCGCACTGCGCGGCGGCGCGAACGCCGTCGGGAGAGGTGCCGGTCGACCAGCCGACCGCCTCGTTGAGCGGCACAAGGCTCTCGTAGTCCCGCGCGCCTTCCGGGCGAAAACCGGCAGGGCGGTCCGCCAGCTCCTCCACCCGGTGTTCCACCCCGATGGTGAGCTTTTTGCCGCAGACAGGGCAGCGCCCGCCGCAGGCGTTGGTCTCCTCCGGCGTGAGGCAGACTCCGCAGCCGCGGTGCCCGTCCAGGTGGTATTTTCCCTCCTCCGGGAAAAACTCGATCGTCCCGCGCAGCCCCTCGTTCCGGCCCGCCAGCGCGTCGGAGAGGGCGGCATAGCTGAACGGAATATCGAGCAGGTTGGCCTCACGGCCGAGCTTCTGCGGAGAGTGCGCGTCCGAGTTTGAGACGAGCCGGTAGCCGTCGAGGGCAGAAACCCGCCAGTTCATCGCCGGGTCGGAGGAAAGGCCGGTCTCCAGGGCGCGAATCTGCGGGGTGAGGTCGCCGAAGCATTCCTCCAGCGTGTCAAAACCCGAAAAAGCGCCGAAAACCGAGAAGTGCGGCGTCCAGATGTGGGCGGGGATGAAGACGGCCTCCGGACAGGCGTCGAGGGTGATCTCCAACAGGTCGCGGCTGTCCAGCCCCAAAATGGGGCGGCCGTCGGAATGGAGATTGCCGATGGCCTCCAGCCTTTTGGAGAGAAGCTCCGCCGCCTCCAAACCGGGCAGCAGGATGAGATTGTGGACCTTGCGGGTCCTGCCGTTTTTCTTATAAATGGAACTGATCTCCCCCGAGACGACAAACCGCGGGGAAACAGCGTCCGGCGGGGCGTTTCGGCCGGAGGCGGATGCTTCGCGAAGGCGGTAAAGACCGTCCTCCGCCGGGACAAGCTTCTCCTCCAGTTCCTGCCGCCAGGCGGGGTGGGTGAAGTCCCCGGTTCCAAGGATGGTGATCCCCTTGCGGCGGGCGTAGAAGTCGAGCTGCTCGGGACAGCAATCCCTGCTGGTTGCCCGGGAATAGCGCGAGTGAATGTGCAGGTCAGCGATTTGCATGGAGTCCTCCCGTATCAAAAAAGGCAGCCGTGCGGTTCCGCGCGGCTGCCGGATGCTGTCAGCGTTTGATGTCGTAGCTCATGTTCATGAGATTGCGGATGCTCTTGACGTCGTCGGTGATATTGGCGTCGCCGCGGATGGTGTGCTTGAGCGCGCTGCTCGCAACGGCGAAGTTGAGCATGTCCATGGGCCGGTAGTTGTGAATCATGGCGTAAATCAGGCCGCTCGCGAAGGCGTCGCCGCCGCCGACCCGGTCCAGAATGTTGAAGGTAAAGAGCTTGCTCTCAAAGGTGTGCCCCTCGTACCACATGAAGGCTTTGAGGCTGTTTTCACTGCCGGAGTGGGCGTAGCGGACGTGCCGGGCGACGCACCGGATATTCGGGTACTGCTCGACAAAGCCCTGAAAGACCTCGTCCTGCTCCTCATAGCTCGGATGCTTGGACTCGCCGTCCTTGTAGTCGCCTTTGGAGGGATCGGACGGGTCGCGGTAAAGGTGGTACGGCTCGGTGCCCAGCAGGACATTGATGTAGGGCAGATACTGGGTGCAGACGTCCCGCGCCTCTCCCCAGGACCAGAGGCTGCCGCGGAAGTTGCCGTCAAAGCTGATGGTCAGCCCCTTGCGGCTCGCCGCCTGCAGGCAGTCCATCACAAGCCGGCGGCAGTTTTCGCCGAGGGCGGGCGTGATGCCGCTCAGATGCAGCCAGTCGTAACCGTCGAGCAGTGCGTCCAGGTCGAGTCCGCTGTAGTCGTACTCGGCAAAGGCGCTGTGCTTGCGGTCGTAGGTCACCTTGCTCGGACGGATACCGTAGCCGGCCTCCAGATAGTAGGTGCCAAGGCGGTGGGACGGCGTCTCCTCCGGGGTGCTCAAAATCATGGGGGTGCAGTGGACGTCGTTGCTGCGCAGCATCCGGACGGCGCTCTTTCCGAGGCTGTTGTCCGGCACGACGCTGAAAAAGGTGCTGTCCACCCCGAGGTTTGCCAGCGCGAGGGCGATGTTGGCCTCACTGCCTCCGTAGCTGGCCTCAAACTCGGTCGCGACCCGGATCTTGTCGTAGTTGGGCGGGGTGAGCCGCAGCATGATCTCCCCGATGGTGATAAAGCGTTTGGGGCTGGTACTGTTTTTGAGCAAGGGATTCGAATGCTCCATAAAGTGCTCCTCCTTTTCCATTTTTTCAAAGATGCCACTTCTATTGTAATGGATTTTTCCGAAAAAAGCAATCACATTTCTGTAATTCTGTTGATTTCGTCAAAATTCCCGTGCAAAATGCCGCGCAGTTTTCAAGGTCATTCTCCCCGGTGCTGCCGGACAAAATCGCAGAGCGCCAGGAAGAGCGGCAGCGCGGAAATCCCCAGGAACGGGAAGTAGAGCGCCTCGGGCAGCACGCCAATCCCCGGGTAGCTCAACGCACAGACCGCCACACAGAAGAGAAACACCAGCAGCCAGCAGAGCCCCCGGATGCGGCGGCGGTTATCGAACGGGTCAGGCGCCGCCCCCTCCGGAATAAGGCGGGAAAGCGCTTCAAACAGGCCGTCGTCCCCCTCCTCGCTGCGGATGCGGAAGGTGTACCGGCATTCCCGGCCGTCCGGGAACTGCACCTGGCAGACGGCGGAACGCCCGTTCCGGAGTTCCTTCAGATTTTCCACCCGCAGCACCCGCGCCGCGGTCCGGGCCGCGAAGCTGTCCGGCGAGGCGTCCTCCTCCGCGATCCGGCGGAGAATTTTTCCCGTCTGTGCGGCCCGGGAAAGGGCGCCGCGCCCGCCGGCCTGCCAGCGCGCGTCCAGCACGAAAAGGCCGCCCTCCCCGTCCTGAAGCCAGACCAGCGCGTCCCGGGCGCCGGCGTTCCCCAGACGGACCGCGAGCAGCACCGCAGCCAGTGTCCCGCCGAGGCATCCCAGAAGCAGGGCGTCGGTGAGCGGCCACGCGAGGGCGAGCCCGGCCGCCGCCAGCAGCGCCGACCCGCCCGCACAGGCTGCCGCCGTGCCGGCAATTCCCAGCACAAGCCGCGCCACATACCATCCGCCCTTCTTTGCCCGTTCCGTCATCCAGATTTTCACACAGCATCCCTCCCGCAGTTTTTCCATTCTATCCTCTATCCTATCACGTTTTTCGCATGGCGGCAAGCGGAAGTCCTGTCTGCCTGGAAATTCAGGATAGAAAAATTCACAAATTCGTGATACACTCTAACCAAATCGCATTCCCGGCCGCAATCACGCCGCATCAACCAAGGAGGACATTATGCAGCCATATCTGAAAAAAGAATCCGGTTCCGCTCAGTGGATGGTGGAGGGGAAGCCCTTCCTCGTTCTGGGCGGAGAGGTCCACAACTCCAGCGCCTCCTCCCCGGAATACATGGAGGCTATCTGGCCCAGGCTCCGGGATCTGGGGCTCAACACCGTGCTCGCTCCGATTTACTGGGAGCTGATCGAGCCGGAAGAGGGAATTTTCGACTTCTCCCTGCTCGACAGCCTGATCGGCGGCGCCCGCAGCCACGGCCTGCACCTCATTCCGCTCTGGTTCGGAACCTGGAAAAACACGCTCTCCCACTACGTGCCGGAATGGGTCAAGACGGACTTTGCGCGCTTTCCGCGCGCCCTCTCCGCCGAGGGGCGGATCCTCCCGTCGGTCAGCTGCTTCAGCGGGGAATGCCGCCGGCTGGACGCGCGCGCCTTTGCCGGCGTGATGGCTCACATCCGCGAAACCGACCGGGACGGCACCGTCATCGGCATCCAGGTGGAGAACGAAACCGGCCTGCTCGATTCGCCGCGCGACTACCGCCCGGAGGCAAATGAAGCCTTTGCGTGCCCCGTTCCGGAGGAACTTGCCGCCTTCCTGCGGGCGCGGCGGGGCCACCTCGCCCCCGATCTCGCGCGGCACCTGCGGCCGGAGTCCCTTTCCGGAAGCTGGCGGGAGGCATTCGGCCTCCTCGCTGAGGAAGCCTTCATGGCCTACCACACCGCCCGTTATGTCGGCGCGGTGGCGGCCGCCGGAAAACGGGAATACGACATCCCGATGTTCGTCAACGCCTGGGGCGTTCAGTGCCCCGGCGAGCCGGCGGGCATCCATCCGAGCGGCGGTCCGACCGCCCAGATGCACGACATCTGGCGCTGCGCCGCACCTGCCCTCGACGCGCTGGCTGCCGACCTCTATCTGGAAAAATTCGCGGAGGAATGCGAAGCTTACACCCATCTGGAGGGGAATCCGCTTGTCATACCGGAGGGGCGGCCCGACCGCTGGTTCATGGCGCACGCCTTTTACGCCTACGCGGAACACGGCGCCCTCTGCTACTCCCCCTTCGGCATCGAGGACGCCGGACATCTCCAGTCCCCGCCGCCCGGCGCGGTGGTGCAGAGCATCTTTCAAACCTTCGAGGGTCGCGACACCAGCGCTCTCATCCGCGGCACCTACAGCATTCTGGCCAGTCTGAGCGAGCTCATCTGCCAAAACCGCGGCACCGGAAAAATGCACGGCATCCTGCAGGGGCGGCTGATGAGCCAGACAGTGGAGCTGACAAACTATTACGCCCACATCTCCTTCGCCAATTTTGTCGACCGGATGGAGATCCCCGCCGGCGGCATGATCCTCGAGCTTGCGGAAAACGACTTCCTTCTGGCCGGGGCGGGCTATTCGGTGCGGTTTGTACCCAAGCCGGAGACGCCGCCCCACTTTGAGTACCTCTCGATTGAGGAGGGGACCTTTGTCCAGGGCAGGTGGGTCCGCCGCCGGCGCTTAAACGGCGACGAGCTCCACCCCGTGCTCCCTGCGGAGCCAGCTCTCCTGCGGGTGCGGCTGTTTGGCTACCGGTAAGCGCAGAAGAATTCCCCGGACGGGCAAAAAGACGCCTGTCCGGGGATTTTTGTGGCGCCTTCGCCAATCCGGAAAGGTTTTGGCTGCCCGGATGTGGTATGATAACATTACCGTACGGAGGGAGGAATTCCATGCAGCAGACAGATGCCGTCAAAGCCGGTCTCGCCTACATCGAAGAAAATCTGAAAACTGACATCCGCATAGACGAGCTGGCCGCGCTCTGCCACTACTCGCCCTGGCACTACCGCGCGCTTTTTTCCCGGGCGGTCGGCTCCTCGGTCGCCGCATACATTCTCAAGCGCCGGCTGGAACGCGCTCTCGGGGAAATTGCAGCCGGGCGGACAGCGGCCGATGTGGCCGGCGAATACGGCTTCGACACCTACGCCGGGTTTTACAGAGCGTTCGTGCAGATGTACGGCTGCTCCCCGAAGAAATACCTGTCCATTTACCACACCTATCAGCCGAAACGAACGGAGGAAAGACCCATGATGACCAAAACCGGGCTGCAGGCTGTCCTCTCCCACTGGGAGGCGGCGCGCGGCCAGACGATCAGCGATTACCTGACCATGAACCGGACGCAGGTTTCCCCTGACACCTAGCGGGTGGGGAAGGAGATGGTCCTGCGGACCAGGCCGCGGGAGCGCCTGCGCAAGGACATCGCCGCCTCCAAAGCGGCGGCGGCGCAGGGCCTTGCGGCCGCTGTCCCCATTCCAACCCGGGAAGGGGCGGAATATCTCGACGGGCCGGAGATTTTTCTGCTGACCCGGACGGTGCCGGGCGAATCTCTCACCACTGAAGAGCGCACCGGCGAAAACCGCCTGGCCTACGGGGAACAGTACGGCCGGGCCATCGCCCGGATGCACCGCGCACTGCGCGCCGTCGAGGGGGAGCTTCTCCCCGACGAAGCCGACCTTCTGGGCTCTGTCAGGGGCTGGGCGCTGCCGGAGGTCCGCAGGCAGAACAAACAGTGGTCGATGGGGCTGCCGGAGGAATTTCTTGACGGATACCAGGCGCAGATCAGCGCGCTGCTTCCCAAACTCCCCCGCCAGCTCATCCACCGCAATCCCCATCCCGGCAACATCCTGTTCCAAAACGGGAAGGTGACCGGTTTCCTCGAATACGAAATGTACGAGCGGAACATCCGCCTCTGGGACCCCTGCTACTGCGGCACCGGGCTTCTCTCCGAGCTGCCGCCCTCCCTCTGGGAGCGCTGGCCGCTCCTTTTTTCCGGGATCCTGCAGGGCTACCACGCGGAGGAAGAACTCACCGCGGAGGAAAAGGCGGCGGTTTTTGCAGTTCTCTGCTCCATCCAGATGATCTGCATCGCCTGGTTTGAAAAGACCGCCGGTCTGGAGGAGCTCGCCAAAACCAACCGCGAGATGCTCTGCTTCCTTCTGGAAAAACGCGGAGAAATCGAAGCCGCCGCGGCTGCACTCCCCGCGCAGGGCCTGGCCGGATAACCGAAAAACAGCAAATCGGGGCGCACCCGGGCGGATGCGTCCCGATTTTTCTCTGTAAAAACTCAGCCGATGATCTCCGGGCATTTTTCCATGACGACCTTGAGGGCGGCCTCGTCGGCGACCACCACGGCGTCGGGATGAAATTGCAGGATGGAGGCGGGCACCTCGGGGGTGATGGGGCCGCAGCAGGCTTTGTAGATGATTTCCGCCTTGCCCTCGCCGTTTGCGACGAGGAGGACCTTCTTCGCCTTCATGATCGAGCCGATGCCCATGGTGTAGGCCTGTTTCGGCACCTCGTCAATGGAGGCGAAAAAGCGGGAATTTGCCTCGATGGTGGAGGCCTTCAGGTCAACACAGTTGGTGGACCGGGTGAAGGCGGCGGCCGGCTCGTTGAAGCCGATGTGGCCGTTTAAGCCGATGCCGAGCAGCTGGATGTCGACACCGCCCATGCTCTCAAGGACCGCGTCATAGCGGGCGCACTCCTTTGCCGCGTCCGGCTCGGTGCCGTCAGGGAGATGGGTATTCGCCTTGTCGATGTTGATGTGCTTGAACAGATTTTCGTTCATAAAGTAGGCGTAGCTCTGATCGTTGTCGGGGGTCAGGCCGCGGTACTCGTCGAGGTTGACGGTGCGGACCCGGGAGAAGTCCAGATCCCCGGCTTCGTAGCCTTTGACCAGCTCCGCGTACAGGCCGATGGGAGAGGACCCGGTGGCGAGGCCCAGGACGGAATCGGGCTTGAGGATAACCTGCGCCGCGATGATGTTGGCCGCCTTGCGGCTCAGATCGGCGTAATCTTTTGCTTTGATGATCTTCAGCATGATGACATTTCCCCTTTGCGTAATTTTTCTGCTCTCATTGTACCATATTCCCGGCACAATGTCCACAGTTTTAAGAAAAAACGGCAAAGAACCGGTGCTCCGCGTCCTTTTATTCTATGCAGCGCAAAACCGCGGCATTCTTTTGAAATCTTCAGAAAATTTTTGGACATTTCCGGACAATTTGTGGTACAATGGAGAAAAAGTCATGGAAAAGAGGGAAAAGAATGCGGCAAAGGAGAAGAAGGCTCCGCTGGGGGCGGATTCTGGCGCTGCTGCTGGCGGCGGCCGTTCTCCTGGCGGGGGCCGGATGGCTGCTGCCGGGGAAAATCGCGGTGGCGCTCGATCCGGGGCACGGCGGCAGCGACCCCGGCGCAGTGGGGGTCATCGCCGAAACGGAACTGACCGAACAGACCGTCCGCGCCCTCGCCGGAATGCTGGAGGAGGACGGCCGGTTCCGGGTCATTCTCTGCCGGGAATACGGGGAGGGGAAGGACTTAAACCGCCGCTGGCTGCGCTCCATCCTGCTGGGGGCGGACCTGCTGCTCTGCGTCCATGGGAACTCGGCGGACGACCCCTCCGCCCGCGGGTTTGAAGTCTATCCCGCCCTGCCGGACAGCCGGTACCACGAGGACAGCCTCCGCCTTGCTCGCCTGCTGGCC
>CALXIG010000238.1 GCA_944388305.1 uncultured Clostridia bacterium | reverse complement strand
CAGGAGGATGCTTATGCCAGAAATTAAGGTGCTGCCCGGCGCGGTGTCGGAGCTGATCGCGGCCGGCGAGGTAATCGAACGCCCGGCCTCCATCGTCAAGGAGTTGGTGGAAAACGCTGTCGATGCGGGCGCTTCGACGGTGACGGTGGAGCTGCAAAACGGCGGGGTGCGCTACCTGCGCGTCACTGACAACGGCTGCGGCATTCCGCCCGCGGAGGCGCCGGTGGCCTTTCTTCGCCATGCGACCAGTAAAGTCCGCACTGCCGCCGACCTGGACGCCATCTCCACCCTCGGCTTCCGGGGAGAGGCGCTCGCCTCCATCGCCGCCGTCGCCCATGTCGAGATGCTGACCCGCACCCATGAGGCGGAGCTGGGTGTGCTTGTTAAAATCAGCGGATCAGAGCTCGAAAGCGTCACCGAGGCGGGCTGTCCCGCCGGAACCACCATTGTCGTGCGTGACGTCTTCTACAACGTCCCCGCCCGGCTCAAGTTTCTCAAAAAGGACGTCTCGGAGGCCAATGCGGTCCAGAGCATCCTTGAAAAGATCGCGCTCTCCCATCCGGAGGTGTCGGTCAAGTTTATCCGCGACGGCCGTTCCGTTTTTCACACGCCCGGCGACGGCCGCCTGCAAAGCGCCGTCTACACCGTCTTCGGGCGGGACTTTTCCCAGAATCTTCTTCCCGTCGGCTATGAACTGGGCGGTGTGCGGGTGTCCGGCTTCATCAGCAGGCCGATGTTCAGCCGCGCCAACCGCTCGATGCAGCACTTCTTTGTAAACGGCCGCTACACCCGCACCCGAACCGGTGCGGCAGCGCTGGAGGAGGGATTCAAATCCTCCATCATGACGGGAAAATTCCCCGCCTGCGTCCTGACGCTGGCCATGCCCTGCGATATGGTGGATGTGAACGTCCATCCCGCCAAAATCGAGGTGCGGTTTGTCAGTGAAAAATCGGTTTTCGATGCGATTTATTTTGCGGTGAAAAGCGCCATTGCGGCCGGTACCCGGATTGCCCCCGAAGCGGGGGAGGCGCGGCCGGATTGTCCTCTGGAAGCGGACATTTCCCGCCCGCGAAGCAGGTGCAATCCCCTCACGCAGTTCTCCGGGCAGGAGGGAGAACAGCAGAACATTCTGGACGCCGTGCAGGAGCCTCCCCTCCGGGAGGATGCGCCCCGTCCGGCGGCTCCGATGCAGTCCTCTGTCCTGCGGGTGTCGGATGCTGCGCCCGCCTATGCGGTTTCCCGCCCGGCAGCTGTCATCGTTCTTCCGCAGGAGGAGAAGGTCCCTTCCCCGGAAGCGGGGCCCGCTCTGCCGGAACGGGGAGCATCTCCCGCGGAAGCGCCGCAGCCTGTCCGCCGGGAACAGACACACAGGATCCGCGTGCTCGGGGAGATTTTTCAGACCTACATTCTCGCCCAGATCGGCGAAACCTTCGCCCTCATCGACAAGCACGCCGCCCACGAGCGCATTCTCTACAACCGGCTCAAAGAGTCACAGGACGGCCTGGAGCGGCAGTACCTGCTCACCTTGGTGACAGTGACCCTCTCCCGCACCGAGCACGAGGAGGTGCTCGCGAATCTGGACGCCCTCGCCCGCCTTGGCTTTGCCGTCGAGGATTTCGGCGGAAATGCGGTCGTGCTGCGGGCCATTCCGGCAGTGGCAGCCGGAGCAGGGCCGCGTGAACTCTTTCTGGAGGCGGTGGAATGCCTGTCCTCCAAACGGCAGGAACTGCCCGGCGCGGTGGAGGCGATCCTCCACCGCATCGCCTGCCGCAGCGCGGTCAAGGGCGGAGATCAGAACAATATGGAGGAGCTGCGGCGGCTGGTGGAGACGGTCTGCGCGGATGAAAACGTCCGTTTTTGCCCGCACGGCCGCCCGGTGATTCTCCAGTACAGCAGGGCCGATCTGGAAAAGCTGTTCGGCCGGATTCAGTGAGGAGGGATGTCCATGCAGGAAAAACCGCGGATCGCGGCCGTGCTGGGGCCGACCGCGTCCGGCAAGACCGCCCTCGCCGTCGCCCTCGCGCAGGCGTTTGACGGGGAGGTCGTTTCAGCCGACTCCATGCAGATTTACGAAGGGATGGATATCGCCACCGCCAAGCCCACTGCGGAGGAGATGGCGGGCGTGCCCCACCACCTGATCGGCTACGTCCGGCCGGATGAGCCGTACAGCCTCGGGCGCTACCTCTCCGACGCGGGCGCGGCGGTCGAGGGGATTCTTGCGCGGGGAAAGCTGCCCATTCTCTGCGGCGGGACAGGACTTTACCTCGACACCTTCCTCGACAACCGCGACATCGGCGAGACGGGCGGGGACCCCGCCGTGCGGGCAGAACTTTCCGCCCTTGCGGCCGAAAGGGGCGGGGCGCACCTCCTTTCTCTTCTGGCGGAGTGCGACCCCGAGGCCGCCGCCTCCCTTCACCCCAACAACCTTCCCCGCATCATCCGGGCGCTGGAAATCTGCCGCACCGCAGGAATGACCATGACCGAACTTCAGCGCAGAAGCCGGGAGACCCGGCCGCGTTATGCGTGCCTGCGCATCGGCCTCACCTGCCGCGACCGGCAGGTCCTGTATGACCGCATCAACCGCCGGGTCGACCGGATGTTTGAGCAGGGACTTCTGGTGGAGGCGAGGCGCTTCCTTGGCGCGGATACCGGCACCTCAGCCCAGGCAATCGGCTACAAGGAACTGTTTCCCTGCCTGCGCGGGGAAATTTCCCTGGAGGAAGCGGCGGAGGCCCTCAAGCAGGCGACCCGCCGCTACGCCAAGCGGCAGCTCACCTGGTTCCGGAAGGACGGGCGGATCCACTGGATTTATCCGGACGAGCTGGGAAGCGAAGGCGCGCTTGCGCGGGCGAAAACTCTTCTTCAGTCCTTTTTAAACGGGGAAAATCTGGAAAAACCGGCACTTCTTGACGAAAATCCGGGAAAGACGCGAAAAATATTTTGCTGAAAGTCAAAATTTATCTGGTCAAACCGGTTTGGATATGCTACAATAAAAGCATGTAGAATTGGAATGTTTAAAAATTGGACAAGGAGGAATTTCCATGAAGAATCTCAACCTGCAGGATGTGTTTTTAAATCAGGTGCGCAAGGATAAGATGTCGGTGACCATTTACCTCACCAACGGCTTCCAGTTCCGGGGCGTCGTCAAGGGGTTCGACAACTACATCATCATCCTGGACTGCGACGGGAAGCAGAACATCGTCTACAAGCACGCAGTCTCCACCATCATTCCGGCCCACCCGGTCTCCTTCCTCGCCGGGGCTGAGAACAGCGGGGAAACGGAAAATTGAGCAGCCGCCGCATTGTCACCGCAGTCGCCATCGTCCTCTCGCTCTTTTCCATCATTTATGTCGGGGTGCAGGCCGCCGGCCTTTTGCAGAGCGGCTACACCACCGAGACGGTTTACCAGATGTCGGTTTCCCAGAGCGTGTCGGTGCAGGGCGTCTTTGTGCGGGAGGAGGTCCCGATCCCCATCGACTCGGCCGGCAGGGTGGTCAGCCCCCTCTACAGCGTCGGCACCAAGGTCGCGGTCAACACCGAGCTCGGGAGCATCTATGACGATATGAGCGCCGTCCGCGCCCAGTACCGCGCACAGAATATCCAGACGACGGCCAGCGCGCTCGAACGGGCGCAGGAGGCCGTCACCAGCACCGATGTCATCCGGCCCGAGACACTCAACGGCCAGATCGCCGACAGTATGGCGCAGCTTGTCGCCATGCGGGACAGCCGGGATCTGTCCGGCCTCTCGGAAATACGGGGGCAGCTCACCGAAGCGATGGCCAAACGCGCCATCGTTGTGGACGGGGTGGAGGGCTACTCCGAGCGGATCGCCGCTTTGAAAAACGACCTCTCCGAGCTGGAGAGCCTCGCTTCCAGCCAGACGCAGACCTTCACTTCGACCGCGGCCGGATACTTTGTCGACCATGTGGACGGGTACGAGGAGACGATGACAAAGGAATACCTCGATACGCTTTCCGCGTCAGAACTGCGGGACTGGCTTGCAGGCTACAGCGGCTACAACGGCAGCCAGAGCGCGGTCAAAATCGTCACCAACCACCGCTGGATTTTTGCGGCATCGGTCGATGAGGAGCAGATGCGCCTGCTCTCCAACATCGACAGCGTCCTTCTGAATTTTCCGGGCGTGGAGGAAAATGTCAAAACCAGCATCATCTCCACAGAGCGCGAAGAGGAGACCGGGCTTTACAAGGTCGAGTTCGAAGGGGATCTGGTGAGCGAGCCGCTGCTCTCCTCCCGGGTGTTGACCGCCGAGATCGACATCCGCACCTATACCGGAATCCGCATTCCGAAGGGAGCCATCCGTTTCCAGGACGGCCAGAAGGGCGTGTATGTGCAAAACGGCAGCAAAATCCACTTCCGGTATATCGACCAGATCTATGAGACGACGGACTATGTCCTCAGCCGCCCGTACTACGAAGGCGAGCTCGGCGCGGAGGAATATGTCAAGCTTTACGACACCGTCGTGGTAGGAGGCAAGGGACTTTATGACGAAAAACTTGTCCAGTGACGCGTCCGGCGGCGCGGAAGAAATCGCACGCCGGGTCCGCGCTGTCCGGGAACGGATGATCGAGCAGTCGCTGCGCTGCGGCCGGGACCCCGCCCAAACCGCGCTGATGGCGGTTACCAAAACAGTGCCCGCAGAACGGGTTAACGCGGCGCTTGCGGCCGGTATTTCCCTGCTGGGAGAAAACCGGGTGCAGGAGTGCTGTGAAAAATACCAAAATTATGCCTGTAATTCCGACGCAATTCACTTTATCGGACACTTGCAGACCAATAAAATTCGCGATATAATAGACAAGATAGGGATGGTTGAATCTGTCGGTTCCCTCCACCTCGCCCGCGCCCTTCAGCGGGAGCTGGAGAAAAAAGGACAGTCCCTCCCCGTTCTCGTGCAGGTGAATATCGGCCGCGAGCCGTCCAAGTCCGGCTTTTTGCCGGAGGAGGCGCGGGAAGCGCTCGGGGAAATCGAGCGGGAAGCGCCGCTCTTGCAGGTGCGGGGGCTGATGGCGGTTCCGCCCAAAACGGACAGCGACCTCTGGTTCGGCCGGATGCAGGAGCTCTTTGAGGAGCTTCGGGCGGGAAGAGCGCAGTTTGCCACCCTCTCGATGGGAATGTCCGGGGATTTTGAGCGGGCGATCCGTTTCGGGTCGACTCAGGTGCGGATCGGCAGCGCGATTTTCGGACAGCGCGCATGACGTGTGATGCGGCCGGAAGGCTGCTTCGGATACCAAGAATAAGAAAGGCGGAACACATCATGGGATTAGTTGGAAGAATCAAGGAAATGTTTACCGAATATGACGACGAGTACAATGAGGAGCTGGAGGAAGCGCCCGCGGTCAACGATTTCGACCAGATCAAGCGGGAAACTTCCCAGGACAGCTACGCCTCCTACGATTCCTCCGCGGCCGGTTCCTCCGGCAACCGCGGCAAGGTCGTGAATATCCACGCGACGACGCAGCTCCAGGTCGTTCTGGTCAAGCCGGAGCGGTTTGAGGATGCCCGCGGCATCGCCGAGCACTTAAACGCCAAGCGGACCGTTGTGCTCAACCTCGAGTCGGCGTCGCCCGAGCTTTCCAGGCGCCTGCTCGACTTCCTGAGCGGCGTCGCCTTCGCCAACCGCGGTGAGGTGCAGCGCATTGCCAACGCGACTTTTATCATCCTTCCGCCCAACGTCAACCTGATGGGGAACCTTCTCTCCGAGCTGGAAGACAACGGCGTTTTCTGAGCTGATGGCGGACAAGGCGCAGAAGGAGCTGGATTATTTTCTGGCGCGGGTGCGCGGCCTCGCCGTGCTCTGCGAACAGCAGGGCTGCCCGCGCTTCTCGGATTTTCTGACTGAGGAACAGGCGGCGCTCGCCCTCCCCATCGCGGCCAGATCGCGGCTGCCGTACCGCTTCTGGGGCGGCTTTGAGGGGGCGGCGCGGACAATTCTGGGGATCTTTCCCGACTGGATGGAGCCGGAGACGGAGAGCTTTCCCATAGTCGGGGCGACCTTCCGCTTTCCAGCTCAGTTTTCCCTCACCCACCGCGACTTTCTCGGTTCCCTGATGGGCCAGCAGATCCGGCGGGAGATGGTGGGGGATATTCTCGTGCGGGAAGGGGAAGCGTTCGTCTTCGCGGATGAGCGGGTGGAGAAGGTGCTTTTCACCCAGATCGACCGGATCGGCCGGGTCGGCGTCCGGGTGGAGCGCGGTGTCCCCGACGGCCTTCAAATTGAGCAGAAATACCGCGAGATCCGGGGCACCCTCGCCTCCCTGCGGCTCGATGCGGCCGTCGCCCTCTGCTGCGGCACCGGGCGGGAAAAGGCTGTCTCCCTGATCGCAGCGGGACTGGTCCAGAAAAACCACCAGGTGATCCAGAGCGCCAGCGCCCAGCTGGCGGACGGAGACATCCTCACTGTGCGCGGCAGCGGCAAGTTTCGGCTCGAAACAGACGGGACGCTCACCCGAAAAGGGCGGGTCTCTGTGCGGATGCTCCAGTATCTTTGACCCAACAGACAGGCGCAAAACAGCCTGAAAAGCTGCCCTCACGCATAAGGCGGCGGTTTTTCCGGCTGTTTTACCAATAAGAAGCAGAAAGGGAAAGGTGAAAATATGGCCAACAAATCTTCCGACAAACTGTTTGAAAAGACGGCGTTTGGATACCGTCCAGAAGAAGTTGACCGGTATATCGACCAGCTGAACGAGCAGATCCGGTCCCTCGAGGCGGAAAAGGCGGACCTCCTCGGGAAAATGAAGGTGCTCGCCGAAAAAATAAACGAGTACCGCCAGGATGAGGCGAACCTGAAGGACGCGCTGCTTGGCGCGCAGAAAATGGGCAGCGCCATCGTCAAGGACGCGCAGGCCAAGGCGGACGCCATGATTACCGATGCGAAAACCCGTTCGGAGCGGATGCTCTACGAGGCGCAGCGCACCTCGGAGGAGGCTGTCGGCGGCATTCGCGCCCAGGTGGAGCACGAAAAGCTGACCTTGGCCAAGATGCAGAAATCGGTCGCCGATTTCAAGTCCCGGCTGCTCTCCCTCTATAAGATGCACCTGAACACCATTTCCAGCCTCCCGGATATGGAGGAGGAGTACGAGGCCATCTACAACGCCCGGGTCAAATCCTCGCTGACCCCCGCCGAGCCGGAGCCTCAGCCGGAACCTGCCGCGGAGCAGCCCGTCCCGCCGCCCGCGCCGCAGCCGGAAGAAAAGCCCGCACAGCCGCCGGAGGAATCCACCATGCGGTTTGAGCCGGTCGCCAAGACGGAGGAAAAAGCCGCCCCTCAGCCGCAGCGCGAGCCTTCGCCCGCCCCGGCGGTCAGCCGCCCGGCCCACAAGCTGAGCTTTGAGGAGAAATTCGGCGACCTCAAATTCGGAAAAAATAACCATCCCTCGCGCTGATTTGACTATACACAGTAAGGAGCGAACCAATCCCATGCCACAGGAAAAACTCGACTACAATCAGACCCTGAACCTTCCCAGGACCAGCTTTGACATGCGCGCCGGACTCCCCAAAAAGGAGCCGAAGTTTGTGGAACGCTGGGACGGGATGGATCTCTACCAGAAGCTGCTCGAGCGCAACGCCGGCAAGCCTCTCTACGTTCTGCATGACGGCCCCCCCTACGCCAACGGCGATATCCATCTGGGGACCGCCCTTAACAAGGTGCTGAAGGACATCATCGTCAAGTATAAGAATATGACCGGCTATAATTCCCCCTACGTCCCCGGCTGGGACACGCACGGCCTCCCCACCGAGCTGAAGGCCCTCAAGGCCATCGGCATGGACAAGGATAAAGCCACCCCCGCCGAGATCCGCCGCCAGTGCCGCGAGTTCGCGATGAGCTATGTGGACATTCAGCGGGAGGAGTTCAAGCGCCTGGGCGTTACCGGCGATTTCAAGGACCCCTACATCACCTTAAAGCCCGAATTTGAGGCGGAGCAGGTCAAGGTCTTCGGCGAGATGGCTAAAAAGGGCCTCATCTACCGCGGCATGAAGCCGGTTTACTGGTGCGCCGAGTGCGGCACCGCGCTGGCCGAGGCCGAAATCGAGTACGCCGACGATCCCTGCGTCACCGTCTATGTGAAATTCAAGGTCACCGACGACAAGGGCGTCTTCTCCGCCGCCGGCATTGACGTGGACAAGACCTATTTCGTCATCTGGACTACCACCACCTGGACCCTGCCCGGCAACCTTGCCGTCTGTCTGGGGCCGGATATCGAATACACCGCCGTGAAGGCGAACGGCGAATACTACATCATGGCAAAAGAGCTGGCCCCGAACGCCATGAAGGCCGCCGGCATTGCGGACTATGAGTTTGCCGGTTCCTTCACCGGCAAAGAGCTCGAATACATGAAGACCGCCCATCCCTTCCTGGACCGCACCTCTCTCGTCATCGTGGGCGACCACGTCACCCTGGAAAGCGGCACCGGCTGCGTTCACACCGCCCCGGCCTTTGGCGTGGAGGACTTTGACGTCTGCAAGAATTATCCGGAGATCGAGCTGGTCGTCCCGGTGGACGCTTCCGGCCGCCAGACCGCTGAGGCGGGCGATTTCATCGCCGGGCAGACGCTGGAGGAATCCAACCGGACCATCTACGCCCGGATGGAGAAGGATGGTTCCCTCTTCGCCTCCCAGAGAATCACCCACTCCTACCCCCACTGCTGGCGCTGCAAGAAACCGGTCATGTTCCGCGCGACTGACCAGTGGTTCTGCTCGGTCGACGCGATCAAGGAGGATGCCATCAGGGCCATCGAGAGCGTCGAGTGGATCCCCGAATGGGGCGAGGAGCGCATCAAGGGCATGGTCCGCGACCGCCGCGACTGGTGCATCTCCCGCCAGCGCAAATGGGGCGTGCCCATCCCG
>CALXIG010000237.1 GCA_944388305.1 uncultured Clostridia bacterium | reverse complement strand
TGGGGATTTCGAGGTCGGCAATGACCTTCTCCCCGTCCTGTTCTACCGAAAACCCTGCACCTGCCAGCACCGTGGGCAGCGTTTCCGCCGAAGCTGCGTCAACCTGTGCGAGGATTTCCTCCGCCCGCGCGTCAGCGGCATAATAAGCCCTGACCGCCTCGGCCGAGCGTTGGGTCAGCCGGTTATCTGCCCGCGCCGTCATATAGGCGAGCACCCCAAACACCGTCAGGCAGAGGATGACAAACAGCATCAGCAGGGAGGAAATTCCCGTCCCAAAAGGAGTGCGTTCCTTTTTTGCCATATCAGGTCCCCTCCTTTGGTCACTTTCCGGCCGGCCAGTAGCGGGCCGTTTCCAGGGTATACAGCAATTCCCCGCCCGTGCGGAAGAGCGCAATGGTGTAACGCGCCAGTTCTCCCGCGCCGGACGGCTCCGTCTCGGTCAGAATCCGGGCGGAAAAGACGCCGGCTTCCCCGGCGGGTACCCAGTTTTCATCAAAATAACAGAGAAAATCGTCCTCCTCCGGGCGCTTTCCGGCCGCGATGGTGTCGGCGATGCTCTGTGCGGTGAGGACAGCGCCGTTTAAATCCCGGCTTTCCCGGCTGAGGCGGCTGCCCGCCGCAAAAAAGCGCAGATCGATCGCCGCTGACAGGGAAAAGAAGAGGATCACCACCGCCAGCTCGATAAAAAAGCTCTGTACGCGCGAAGAATTGTTCACGGCAGCAACCCTCCTTCCGCCCGGACAGCGACCCGCAGACTCATCCGCCGTCCGCTCTCCGCCTCGGCGGAGAGGAGCAGAGTGTCTCCTTCCGCCTCCATCGAAAAATCAGCGAGGGCGGTCACCGGTTCGCCGTCGGTGGGGAGAAGACTGTCGCCATACCCGCCGACAACCGCGTATTCCCGCAGCCAGCCGTCTGCAAAAAAGAGCAGCGTCTCAAAATCGGTGCCGCCCGCCGTCTCAGTGAGGCAGAGCACCTGCATTCCGCCGCGCTCCTCAAGGGAAACGCCGCCCGCGATGTCGCCGCCCCGCACCTTGTTCGCCACATAGGAGAGCGAGGAACGCAGCGCGTCATTTTCCTCCATCCGTCCGTAGATTCCGCGGTAAGCCCTGGCTCCCATCAGGGTGAGCGCAACGGCAAGGACGGCAAAAACGCTGAAAACCCCGAGGGTCAGCAGCGTCTCCACAGAACTTCCCGCATTTTTCTTCATCCGGCCCGCCTCCTCAAAAATCGTGGTCCAGCCGGCTTCGGCCGCCTTTGGGGACCACCTCGATATATGGCATGGTGTTGGAGCCGGCGATACTGTAGTTGACGACAAATTTGCTGTGGTCAATCTGAACGCCGTAATGCTCGGTCAGGTACGCCACATTCTGCGGATAACTGCCTTCCGCCGCATAGCAGCTCACCGCCGCCCGCCGGATAGAGTTCTCGGTCATGCGCAGCTGCTCGGCCTCCACCGCTCCGGAGGCGTTTTGCAGCCCCTGAAGAAAGGCCGCCATCACCGCCAGCCCCCCCAGAACAGGGAGAAACGGCCGGAACTTCCGCCAGACCGGTTCTCTTTGATAAAGCCGCATTCTCTTCCCCCCTTATCCGATGGAGGACATGACGCCGAGCAGCGGCAGCATAACCGAAAAAAGAATGGCGCCGACCGCCAGCGAGAGAATGCCGACCAGCAGCGGTTCCAGCAGCCCGATCAACGACTGGATAGCGTTGTCGGCCTCCTCCTCATACAGGGAGGCGAGCTTCTCCATCACGCTGTCGAGCGAGCCGGCGCGCTGGCCGATGGCAACCATCCGCCCGTACAATCCGGGGAAAATCCCCTCCGCTTCGACTGCATCCGGCACCGTCTCCCCCTGCCCGATCCGCTCGCCGATCCGCCGGACCTTTTCCGCCGAATTCCGGTCCGGAAGGATGGCTGGCAGGAAGGAGAGCGCCTCCTCCATCTGATAGCCGCTCGACAGCAGCATGGAGAGCACCGAAGCAAAGCGGGAGGCGGAGACCTTCTCCAGCGTTCGCCGCACCGGTGGGATTTTCACGAAGAGCGCGCGAATCCATCCGCCCTTTCCCAGCCGGAAAAGCAGCGCACCCGCCGCTGCCGCCAGGATGAGGATGCCCAGCAGAACCAGCACCGCGATGCCAAGGACGGGGCCGAGTTCCATCAGAGCGCCCGCCGTGCCGGAAACTGCCCCCAGAGAGGAGAGCACCTCCCGGAAGATGGGCAGCACCTTCCAGACCAGCACCGCCACCACAACAGCCATCGCGCAGATGGAAATCATCGGGTAAAAGACCGCCCGGCGGATCTGCCCCTTCATTCGTGCGTCCCGCTCGTAGTAGCTGCCGAGCGAGGCGAACACCTCCTCGAGTTTGCCGGAGCGCTCACCGATTCCGACCATCTGCACGAGATAAGGCGGAAATACGCCGGAAGCCTCCATCGCCTGTTCGAGCGAGTAGCTCTCATGATAGCCGGCGACCAGCCTGCCGATGATTTCCTTTCCGCTGTCCGGCAGGGTATCCCGAATCGCCTCCAGCCCGTCGTCAAGCGGAATGCCGGATTTCAAAAGCATCGCCGCCTGTGAGCAGAAGAGGGACAGGTCCCCCGCCGCCAAAGTCTGCTGTTTTCCCTTCATGCGCGCCCGCCTCCGTCCTGTTCCGAATATTCCGGCTCAATACACCCGCAGGGTGGTGTAGTTGCTGCCGTCCCCGATGTACTGCTCGATATTCGCGTTGCCGGAAGCCGCAAAGGTCGGGTCCATCCGCTCCCAGCGGGAACCGGCGAAGTAGATGCGGACTGTCACCCAGCCCTGTCCCTGCAGGTAGACCTCATTCCAGGCGTGGTTCAGGTCCGCCGCCGAAACGGTGCCGATCACCAGTTTGGCCGGAATGCCCTGCGCCCGCAGCATGGCCGCCATAACCGCCGCGTAGTCGAAGCAGATGCCGGTCCTGGCGTCGAGGATTGCATCCGGGTCAGGCAGATAACCGGTCTGCACGGTGGCCGCCTTCTGGGTGTCGTAGCTGATGTTCTGAATGATCCAGCTGTAGATGATCTCCAGCTTTTCCAGCTCGGTCTGAGCGCCGGAACAGAGGTCAAAGGATTTTTTGACCACCTTGGAGTCTGCGCTGTAGCGGACATACTGGCTCGGCGCGAGATAGGGGGCGTAGGGGTCGAGCGTGACGTCGACGGTTGCCGAGTAGAGCTCGAAATACTTGTTGCCTTCCTTATTCTGCATAATGCGGATCTTATAGGTGCCGTCCCCGAGCTGGAGCGGAAACGCCTCGTAGTTTCCCGCGTTGTTCAGGTCGTAGTTGTACTTTTTGTCATCCTTGACGATCTGGACCTTCAGCCGGGCGGAGACGCCGGTCTGCCGGACCATGACATAGCCGTCCCGGGTGTTGGAGGCGTCGATGGAGGAGCCGCCCTTCTGGAAAAGAAGCGTCCCCGGCGCCGTATTCTCGATGATATGGATTGCGCCGGTGTAGCTGCCGTCCGCGCCCGGCGTCGCGGAGAGCGCGACATCTTCGTCGATGATGTATTCCGGCGCCATCTCCTCCAGGACAGACTCGGGGTCCATCCCGGCGGAGGACTCCTCCTCCAGCGGCGCTTCAGACGCAGAAACGTCAGGTTCTTCCAAAGCGGACGGTTCCCCCGCAGATTCCTCCCCGGCGGACTCCGAAACCGCGCTCGACTCCGCGGCGGATGATTCCTGCGAGGGCTGTGCGGCCTGTCCGCAGGACGCGAGAAACAGGGCGCAGGCCATCAGCAATGCGAGCATCTGAATTTTTTTCATGCTGTCTCCTCCTAATGAAACTCCTCTGCCGGTTCCACCCGGCCGAAACGGGTCAGCCAGTCCGCCGGGAGGCCGGGATAGTGAGTGTGAAAGATGTGTTTTAAGCGGTTGAGCACCTTTTCGCAGTCCGATTCTTCCCGCAGCACCAGCAGCACGACAAATTGGTGCATCCCATACTGGGAAACGACGTCTCCACGCCGCAGGCCGACGATCAGGGTCTCCTTGACCGCTTCCATGATCCGGCCGGACTGTTCCTCCGCGCACTCCGGCGACAGGAGAACCAGGCAGAGCCGGCGGCTTTCCCGCTGCAGCAGCCGCGCCTGGAGCCGGCAGATATTCTGAAACAGGTCAAAGGTGCAGAAAAAGGCGCCGACCTCCTCCCCTTCCCGCAGCGTCTCCCGCAGGGCGGAAAAATCCAGATCCACACTGCTCTGCGCGGGAAGGGACTCGGCGTAAAACCGGCGAATTCGCTCGGCCGCCGCTGTTCCCTCAAACCGGTGAGCGGCGTTATCGCAGCAGTCCATTGCCTTCTGGTGGCAGCCCGCGTCCAAATAGCCTCCAAGCAGCATCTGCCAGAACTCCTCGCGGTCGGGCTTTTCCGCCGTCAGGCGCTCTCCCAGGCAGATCAGCTCCTCCGTCCGCCCTTCCTGCCGCAGAAGATCTCCCAGTTTCAGGAGAGAGACGGCGCGGAGCTCCTCATACCGCCGCCGCTGTGCAAGGACCCACTCGGAAAATTCCATCTGCGGGAGAAAATCTCCCCGGTAAAGGCCGTCCACCTCCCGCAGCAGGCGTTCCCGCTGCTCCGGCGGAGCGTTGTCCGCTTCAGCGGCGAGCCGTTCCAGCTCCTCGCAGTCGGTGAGGTACGGGTATTCCGAATTCCAGCCGTAGCTGCCGTCCCGGCAAAGGAGGTACTCCCCCTCGCCCAGATTCTCACACAGCAGTTTTCGGACCCGGTAGACAATGTTTTTCAACGCACTGGCCGGACGGCTGCACTCTTCCCGGTTCCACAGCAGCCGGATCAGTTCATCCTGACCGGCCGGCCGCCGGGTCAGCAGCAGGTACGCGAGCAGAAGCCACACCTTTCTGGTCCGGGGCGCTCCCTGTATGCTGCCGCCATCCCGGGATATGCAAAATCCTCCCAGCATCCGGACTTGAATCACGCGCTCCCCTCCTCCGTTTTTCTCTCTTTTCTTCTTTATTGTACCATACACCGGCGCAAAACGCAAGCCAAATTCAGAATTTACAGGAAAGAGTTTTTCAAAAATGTGATTGTGTTTTTATATAAATCGCCTATAAAATCACAAATGAAAAAGGACACGCCATATTTTAGCGTGTCCCAAGCATCTCATAAAGCTGTTTTTTTGGTTCTTATTTCTGATTTATTTGCGTTCTGCAAGCGGGACATACGCCTGCCGCTCGCCGATAGCGCGGTAAGACGGACGGATAATCTTGCCGCCGTGGATAATTTCCTCCATCAGGTGGGCGCTCCAGCCCGCAATGCGCGCCATCGCGAAGACCGGCGTATAGAGCTCGGCGGGCAGGCCCAGCATGTGATAGACGAATCCGCTGTAGAAGTCGATATTGGCGCTGACGCCTTTGTAGATCCGGCGCTCCTGTGCGATAATCTTGGGCGCAAGGCGCTCCACCAGCGAATAGAGCCGGTATTCCTCCGAAAGGCCCTTTTCCTCCGACAGCGACTTGACGAAGCTGCGGAAGATATCTGCGCGCGGGTCGGAGAGGGAGTATACCGCATGGCCCATACCGTAGATAAGACCGGAGCGGTCAAACGCCTCTTTGTGCAGCAGCTTGAGCAGGTAGGCGCCGACCTCCTCCTCATCGGTCCAGTCCTTGAGATTGGCCTTCATATCCTCGAACATCCGCATGACCTTGATGTTCGCGCCGCCGTGACGGGGTCCCTTGAGGGAACCGAGCGCCGCCGCGATGACCGAATAGGCGTCGGTGCCGGAAGAGGCGACGACGTGGGTCGTGAAGCTCGAGTTGTTGCCGCCGCCGTGCTCCGCATGGAGGACGAGGGCCAGGTCGAGGATGCGGGCCTCCAGAGCGGTGTAGCTGTGGTCAATCCGCAGCATGTGAAGGATATTCTCGGCGGTCGAGAGATCCGGCCGCGGCGCGTGGATGAAGAAGCTGTTGTTTGCCGGGTCGACATCGTGGGCGTACGCCTGATATCCGTAAACCGCAAGCTGCGGGAAGAGGGCGATCATCTCGATGCACTGCCGCAGAATGGTTGGCAGCGAGGTATCCTGGCTCTTTTCATCGTAGGCGTAAAGGGTCAGGACGCTGCGCGCCAGGGTGTTCATCATGTCCGGGGTCGGCGCCTTCATTACAACGTCCCGCACGAAGTTGGTGGGCAGGGTCCGGTATTTGGAAAGCAGCGCCTTGAACTGCTCAGACTCCTCCTGGTTCGGCAGGCTGCCGAAGAGAAGCAGATAGACCGTCTCCTCAAAGCCGAACCGGTTTTCCCGGATGAATCCGCCGGTCAGCTCCTTGATGTCGATGCCGCGGTAATAGAGCTCTCCATCGCAGGAAACCGTCTCGCCGTTGACCTCCTTGCTGGAAATGATATCCGAAATTTCCGTCAAACCTGCGACGACTCCTTTGCCGTTTAAATCCCGCAGGCCGCGCTTGACGTCGTACTTCGCGTAGAGGGAAGGGTCGATCGCGTCGCGCGCCTCACAGAGGGCGCTGAGGCGGCGGATCTCGGGGGTAATCTCAAAAAAATCACTGTTTTTCGCCATAGTCTGCCTTCCTTTCCTGTCGGCCGGAAACACACTGATCCTTTTTCTCTGTCTGATAAGCCCAGAATTGCTCAGCAGCGGCGGGGCCATCACACCCCGCCGCATTTTATCCGGCAGCTTGTTTCACATTACTTATTCATTTATTATACCTTTTCCCGCCCTTTCTGTCAATGAACGATTTGTGAAAACTGTGTCACATTCTCATCAAACGCGTAAAATAATACAAAAATACACAAAAAAATCCAAGAAATATGGAAATGAAATGATATAATGTAAGTGAGTATGTCTTATTTCCTCAAGAAAATATCCAGCAAAGGAGAGTTGAGTATGCAACAGAATTTCAGCGGCATCACGACCGGACTCGGCGATCTTTTCCGCCTTTCCCACGCGCAGACCCGCTCCATCTGTCCGGAAAACCGCACCGGCGGCAAGGGGATGGGCGCGATGGCCGAGCCAAGCGGCGCCAGCCGGGAGCTCGGCAAGGGCTGGAAATGCTGCCCCTGTCTGGGCATACAGCCCGGTGAAACCCTTTTAATGGCCGATATCGACGGTCCCGGCTGCATTCAGCACATCTGGCTGACTCCCACCGGCAAATGGCGCAGCCAGATCCTGCGCATCTACTGGGACGGTCAGGAAAATCCGTCGGTGGAGTGCCCGCTGGGCGACTTCTTCGCCTCCGGCTGGCAGAAATACGCGCAGCTCTCCTCACTGGCTGTCTGCGCCAACCCCGGCAGCGCCTTCAACTGCTACTGGCAGATGCCGTTCCGCAGGCACTGCCGCATCACGCTGGAAAACCGCGGCGCCGAGCAGGTCACCATCTTCTACCAGATTGACTACACGCTGACTGAAATTCCGGAGGACGCGGCCTACTTCCACGCGCAGTTCCGGCGGGTCAACCCTCTGCCCTATCAGGAGGTCTACACCATTCTGGACGGCGTCAAAGGACAGGGACACTATGTCGGCACCTACCTTGCCTGGGGCGTCAACAACAACGGCTGGTGGGGCGAAGGCGAAATCAAGTTCTACCTGGACGGCGACGGCGAGTATCCCACCATCTGCGGCACCGGCACCGAGGATTACTTCTGCGGCTCCTACAACTTTGACACAGGCGGGAGGTATCAGGAATTCTGCACCCCCTACAGCGGCCTCTCGCAGGTCATCCGCGGGGACGGTCTTTACAACTGCCAGCAGCGTTTCTCCCTTTACCGCTGGCATATCACCGATCCCATCCGTTTTGAAAACGACCTGAAGGTGACGATCCAGGCGCTCGGCTGGCGCAGCGGCGGGCGGTATCTTCCGCTTCAGGACGACATTTCCTCCGTCGCCTACTGGTACCAGCAGCTTCCTGCGGTGCCCTTCCCCGCGCTCCCCGACGAAAACTATCTGGAAATCATCTGACACTTCTAAAAAACGGCCCCCGAAGCGTCCAAAGACGCTCCGGGGGTTTTGCAATGTTATCCGCGCGTCATCCGCGCCGCTTTTCAAGCAGCACATCCACCGCCCGCGCAAAGCCGTATCCGCCTTCTCCCTGGATCAGGAAGGCTGGATGTGCCTGCATCCGGGGGAGAAACGGCGCGATATTTTCCACCCCGCAGGAGAGCGGCAGCTCCCGGAACATCGGCTCATCATTGGCCGAGTCACCGAAAAAGAGGACCTCATCCGGCCGGGCGAGCCCCAGAAATTCCCGCAGGAACAGTTTTGCCATCGAGACCTTGTCGTAATCGCCGAACCAGCAGTTGACGTGGATGGAGCTGACCTTGGCCGATGCGCCCATCCCCTCGGCGATGGCGCGGATGCGGTCCCCCGCCTCGAGCGGAAGCCTCGGCTCGTCCTCCCGGAAGTCGACCGCAAGGTCGTAGAGGCGGAAGTGCTGGTCTTTGGCGATCCGGCAGCCGGGCACCCCGGCAAGACAGGCGCGTTTGACCGCCTCAAGCTTCTGCGACACATCCTCCGCCGGAATGGAGGGATGGCGAAACATCTCGGGCTTTCCATCCTTCCAGTAGTAAACGAAGGCGCCGTTTTCCCCGACAATGGCGTCGATGGGCCACTCGCGGACAGCCATGTCGCACCAGCCCGCCGGACGCCCTGTCACCGGGATGACCAGCAGCCCCGCCTCATGGAGCTTCCAGAGGGCGGAATAGGCTTCGGCGGTCAGTTTGCCGCCGTTTGTGATGGTGTCGTCGATGTCGTGGAGAACTGCCCGGACGCCGGACGCCTCTTCCCGCGTCATATCCTCAAACGGCCGCATGACTTCCCTCTTTTCCGGAAAATTCCGCCGCGAACTCGTCCAGCAGGCCGAGATCCCAGAGCAGCTGGAGAATGGTGTAACGGTCCCGCAGCTCCTT
>CALXIG010000236.1 GCA_944388305.1 uncultured Clostridia bacterium | reverse complement strand
CTTTGAGGATATGCTGAGCAAGTTTATGCAGCGCAGTGATGAGAAAATGTCCGATTTGAAAAAGTCTATGGATAGTAAACGGGGCTCCTACCAGAAGCGCCCGCGCTGATGATAAACTTTCGGCCCGCGGTGTGAGGGCGTTTCTCTGCCGCGGGCTGTTTTTTTATTTTGTTCAAAAGGAGCGGATGATATGAAGCTGCAGGAATCCGGCGAGAATTATCTGGAGACAATCCTCATCCTGGAGGATAAATCAGGTGCGGTGCGTTCGGTTGACGTCGCCAATTATCTCGGTGTTTCCAAGCCCAGCGTCAGCAGGGCTGTCGGCGTCCTCAAGGCTGCCGGCTATATCCGGCAGGAAAGCTACGGCGATATTTACCTCACCGAAGCCGGCCGGGAACGCGCCGGTGCGGTGCTCGAGCGGCATCATCTGATTGCGGAATTCCTGATGATGACGGTCGGAATTGACCGGGAAGTCGCGGATCGGGACGCCTGCCGGATTGAGCATGTGATCAGCCCGGAAACAGAGGTTGGGATGCGCCGCTTCGTTGAAGAACATCGGAAAACGTCCGAATGAGCAGTGAAATATGCCTTGATGGATGCAAAACCGCCCCGGTTTTTACGCCGGGGCGGTTCTATTCATGTGTTTTGAATCCAGACAGGGGTGACAAAGGCCCACTGATTGTTGAGCTGGGACACCTCCAGGTGGTAAAAATCCTCACCCTCTCCGGAAGAAGGCGCGTCAGTCAATTCTCCGCTGACACAGTACTGGGAGGCGGGAATCGCGGGGTGGATTTTCCACGCCTGCGAGTGCCACGGACGGACCTCACCGGCACAACCGCCCTCCAGCAGCGCAGCGACCGTCGTCTCGATCGTTTTGCCGTTGATTTCGACTGTTACAGCAGTTTCCGGGCTGCCCTCCAGCTCGAAAATGACCGCGTCGGTCAGCGGATGAAGGGGGGAGGGGTTTTTGACGGTAAAGCACTGCCAGCGGCACTGCTCCGGCGTCAGGGAGAGGATTTTGTTGGGAATGTCATTGACCCAATCCCGTCCGCTGGTGTCAGTGTCGGAGGGAGCGAGAACGCTGCGGCCACGAAAGCACGGTTCTGCGCCGGTCAGCGTGCCGCCCTTGACCGAAACGGCACAATCCCATCGGAACAGCTCGTCCGAACTGCCCCAGCCGAGCTCCACTCGGAATTTATACCGGCCGGTTTCCTGGCTCCTGCCGGACAGAGACTCCCCGCAGACAACCTGAATGGGCCGGAGATTTTTATACAGGACGATTTTATTAAGGGGATAGCAGGCCTCAACACTCCAGGAAACTCTGCGCTCCGCGGCAGCCGGGAGAATGCTGCCCATCGGCGCGCCGTTTACGGTGAAGTGACAGCCGATGCGGTCGCCGGTCACGGCGTAGGTCCTGCGCGCCAGCATGGCCTCCCAGATGGCCGCACGGGTTTTTTCGGAGGCGAGCACCGCCATCTTTCCATCGCCGTAGGAGCCGGGATAACCGGCGTGGTGGTCAGTGGAACCGGTAAAGCCGAAGTGAAATCCGCGCCGCAGTCCCTCATAGACGGTGTGGCGGCTGTCGCGCGGTCCCATGTCATGGTAGTAGGGATAGGGCGCCGTCTCGCTCATCGCGCAGCCGTGCTTGGAACAGACTTCAACCAGGGGCGTAACCCGCTCGTCGAAGAGATCCCAGTCGATGCCGCGGTAGCCGGGCGGATAGCCGATGTGGTGCGCGACTGTCAGAGCCGGCACCCCCACTGCCTCGCGCAGCGCAGCGGGGGACCGGCGGTACAGCAGGGGAAGCGCGTCGTCCGGTGAGACGATGTGGTGATCCCCGTACTGACTGGAGTGCATTTCATACGCCTGGAAGGTGACGAGATGCTCGGAATTGGCGGCCGCGATCTCAGCCCGGACCGCCTCCCAGCGGTCGTGAAGCTTTTGAAAACCAGCCCGGTGAAAGTCAATGACGAAAGCGGTCTCCTCGTTGCGCGGAACAATGTCCGGCCACATGGCGTGGCCGGTGATGGCGCAGAAATCAAGGTGTCCGGCGGCGCGGGCGAGCGCGTTTTTCTGGCTGCCGTAGCCGTAGGTGATGCCGCAGTGCGAGTGAATATCTCCCCAGTAAACGGGCATGACTCCACCTCCTTTTTACAGCTGTTTCTGAGAGAGAAGCATGTGCTTGCAGTTCCAGCACTGTTCGGAGAGGTCAACGTAATAGCGGTGGGGATTCTCAAAGCGCTTGACCTCGTCCCAGAGAGTGTCCACCTGGGCGGCGCAGTAGCTGCGGATCTCGCTCAGGCTCGGGCAGTCGTAAATGCAGACGCCGTTTTCAAAGATGTGCTTCATCATGGGACGGAGCTCAACATCGTCGAAAGTCTTGGACTTCCAGGTCTCCAGTGGATCAAAGAGGGTGATCGGTCCCTCCGCCGGGACCTCTTCGTCGAAGAGGGCGACGTAATCGGCGACCGCCTTTCCGCCGTCCTTTTTAAAGAGGCGGTATACTTTTTTGAGGTTGGGCGTCGTGACCTTCTCGACAGTTTCGCTGATCTTGATGCGGGGCACAAAGACGCCGTTTTCCTTGACAGCAACCAGCTTGTAGACACCGCCGAAGACAGGATCGCTCTTGGAGGTGATAAGGTTTTCGCCGACGCCAAAGGTGTTGACCTGCGCCCCCTGGAGGATCAGATCGCGGATAAGGTACTCATCCAGCGAGTTGGAGGCGACGATCTGACAGTCGGGATACCCCGCCTCGTCGAGCATCTTCCGCATCTTTTTCGAGAGGTAGGCGATGTCGCCCGAGTCGATGCGCACTCCCTTGGGACGGAACCCCTTGGGCTTGAGCACCTCGTCAAAGCATTTGATGGCGTTGGGAATACCGGATTTGAGAACGCTGTAGGTGTCGACGAGCAGGGTACAGCTGTCGGGGTAGATCTCGGCATATGCCTTGAACGCCTCGTACTCGCTGTCAAAAAGCTGGACCCAGCTGTGCGCCATCGTCCCCATCGCAGGGACCTCGTATTCCCGGTCGGAGAGGGTGCAGGCGGTGCCGCTGCATCCGCCGATATAGGCGGCGCGGGCGCCCAGGATGGCCGCGTCGTAGCTCTGCGCCCGGCGGGATCCGAATTCAAAGACAGAGCGCCCCAGCGCGGCCCGGACGATGCGGTTGGATTTGGTGGCGACGAGCGACTGGAAGTTCATAGTCAGCAGCACCATCGTCTCGACGAGCTGCGCTTCAATGATGGGGGCGATGACGGTGACGACCGGTTCGCCGGGGAAGATCGGGGTGCCTTCCGGCATGGCCCAGATGTCACCGCTGAAGTGGAAGTGCCTGAGATAATCGAGAAAAGCCTCGCTGAATAGCTTTTTGCTGCGGAGATAGGCGATATCCTCTTCTGTAAAGTGCAAGCCCTTCACATACTCGATGAGCTGTTCCAGACCGGCCGCGATGGCAAATCCGGCCTGATCGGGAATTTTGCGGAAGAACATGTCGAAAACGGCGACGCGATCAGCATAGCCTTCTTCAAAATAGCCATTGGACATGGTCAGCTCATAGAAGTCGACCAGCATGGTCAGGTTGCGGTTGTTGCTCCAATTCATTGCAAAAGACTCCTTGTTATTTTGTGGGCAGATACTGGACGACCCGGATGCCGTTTTGCAACATCATGTGCAGGGCGAGGTTCTGCATGAGGCCGGCGGGGTGGCCGGGGGCGTCGTAGGTTTCAACAAGCTGGCGCGGGACAATGACATCCAGCGGGCAGTCCTGCTGATTGGCGTAGGCTTTGAGCGAAAGGGCGAACTGCATCACGCACAGGTCGGTGCAGCAGCCGGTGACGACGACAGTTTGTTTTCCTTCCAGCAGCCGGTCCATTCCGGGGGCAAAGAAGGCGTTAGTGGAATTTTTGGTGAGAATTTTCTGGGGAAACTCCCCAATTTCGGGGGCAAGCTCCGGTTCGGCGCTGTCCTCCAGGCAGTGCGGGGGAAAGCTCGCAAGCTCGGCGGAGTCCGCGGAATGAAAGTCCGTCACTGCGGCGATGAAAAGTCCGCGGTCCCGGCAGGATTTAAAAAAGCTGCGGGTCGCCGGGAGAATGGCTGCAATCCGGGGACTGGACAGCGCGCCGGAGCGGGTAAATCCCTTGTTCATATCAATGGACAGAATCAGGGTGCCGTTCGGATCGGCCTTCTCAGGACTCCAGACGGGAAGCTGCTCCAGCTCGTCGGAAATGCTGTGGAAAAATTCGGTGTTGGACATTCAAAATCCCTCCTTTACCTTTATTGTACAAGAAAAGCGGGATTTTTTCAACGGGAATTCCGCAAAAAATTATAATTTTTTGGAAACAATTTCGCATGGTCCGCTGCCCGCGGTATGATTCAGCGGGGATTTCCGTTAAGCGGCATGGAGAACCGGCGGTGCGTGTCCGCGAATCCTTCGCGGAGATAAAACCGGTGTGCGCCGGGGCGGTTCCGGCTGCACGCCGCTTCGAGCCGCACGCAGCCCGCCTCCTTCGCGGTGCGGCATGCCGCCGCCATCAGCATCTTCCCAATCCCCTGACTGCGGAAGGCGGCGGTGACCGCCAGTTCGAGGATTTCCGCGACTTTTGCCGCGTGATGAAGCTGGCTCTCCATCCGGAGATTGAGGAGGCCGGCGATTTCCCGCCCGGAATCGCAGAGCAGGCAGCAGTAATGCGGGTCGGCAAGCTGTTCCGCAAAGATCCGGGCGAAATCCGCGAAGGGGAGAGTTTCGCCCTCCAGCTCGCAGATCAGGCGGTGGACAGCCTCGCAGTCCGCTGCGGCGGCGGGGCGGCAGAACGGGAAGGAGCGGCGGTACATCCGCGACGGCTGCTCCTCGCCGTCTCCGCGGACCATGCAGAAGAACTCCCAGCCGTACCGCTCGTAGAAGGAATCATGGCCGGTCAGCAGGTAGAGGGTGGAAATGCCGAAGGATGCCATGTCGGCACAGGCGAAGGAGAGCAGCTCCCCGGCAATGCCGCGGCAGTCTTCTCCCCCTATTTTGAGAACTATCAGGCCCAGATCCTCTTTGCC
>CALXIG010000235.1 GCA_944388305.1 uncultured Clostridia bacterium | reverse complement strand
GGTTACCCTCGAAAACCTCTTCAGCCAGATCGAGCAGGGCGAGGTCAAAGAGCTTCCCCTCATCGTCAAGGCCGATGTCCAGGGTACCGCGGAGGCGGTCAAACAATCGCTCGAAAAGCTCTCCACCGAAGAGGTGCGGGTGCGGGTCATCCATACCGGCGTGGGCGGTATCAACAGCTCCGACGTCATGCTCGCCAACGCCTCCGGCGCGATCATTGTCGGATTCAACGTCCGTCCCGATCCCAGCGCCAAGGCGGAAGCGGAGCAGCAGGACGTTCAGCTTAAGATGTACCGCATCATTTACGACGCGATTGAGGAGATCAAGTCCGCCATGAAGGGAATGCTCGCCCCCAAGACCCGCGAGGTCGACCTGGGCCGCATCGAAGTCCGCCAGGTGTACAAGATCAGCGGCGTCGGCGCTGTCGCCGGGTGCTACGTGCTCGAAGGAAAAATCGCCCGCAACGCCCAGATCCGCATCGTCCGCGACAACATCATCGTCGCCGTCGATCAGATCGCCTCTCTCAAACGCTTCAAGGACGACGCGAAGGAGGTCGCGCAGGGCTATGAGTGCGGCGTCACCCTCGCCAAGTTCAACGACATCAAGGAAGGCGACATCTATGAAGCCTTTATCGTCGAGGAATACCGCGACTAGCGCGTGCGCGTGACCGCGCAGGACAGTGACGGCGCGGCAGTCTTCTCCGCGCCGGGCTTCGGCTGGCGCAAACAAGTTGCGCCTCCGGGGTGCGGCACCCCGTTTTGGCGCCTGTCCCTTGTGACCGCGCAGGACAGTGGCGGCGCGGCCGCACAACATCGTTCGATACTGCGGGAATGCCGCGGCCTCCCCGCAAATTCCGCCGTCTGTACACGCAAACCGCCTCTGTCCCGATGGGGGCGGAGGCGGTCTGTTTTCGGAAAAATTTCCATGATCTGCCAGAAAGGAGCACTTTATGCCCAGCTATAAAATCGGACGGCTGTCCGAGGATATCAAACGGGAACTGAGCCTGCTGATCCGCGAGCTCAAGGATCCCCGCGTCTCCGGAATGCTCAGCGTCATCCGCTGTGAGGTTTCGGGCGACCTCTCCCACTGCAAGGTCCATGTCTCCGCCCTGGAGGGCGAAGCGGCCACCCGGGAAGCGATCCGGGGACTGGTTTCCGCCTCCGGTTTTCTTCGCCGGGAAATTGGCAACCGGCTCCATCTTCGCAAGTGCCCGGAGCTGCACTTCATCGCCGACGGCTCGATTGCCTACAGCGCCAAGATCAACGAGATCCTGCACGACCTGGGCGACCCGGGCGCGGAAACGGAGGAATAGCGGATGGACGTGACGAGACAGGAAGCGGCGCGTCTTCTTCTGGCGGCGGAGGACGTCCTCATCCTCTGTCACCGGAATCCGGATGGCGACACGACGGGCAGCGCCCACGCCCTTCGGCTGGCCCTGCGTTCCCTCGGAAAGCGGGCGCGGGTGCAGTGCAGCGATCCCTTCCCCAACCGCTACTCTTTTCTTTGGCAGGAGGTGGAGGCGGAGGACTTTGAGCCGAAATTCATCGTTTCCGCCGACATCGCCGATGAGGGCCTGTTCGGGGAGGGGCTGGCGCCCTGGCTGGGAAAGGTCGATCTCGCCATCGACCACCATGTTTCCCACCGGCCCTTTGCCGCGCATCTTCTGCTGGAGCCGGACTCCGCTTCCTGCTGCGAGGTGGTCTGCCTTCTGCTGCGGGAAATGGGAGTTGACATCGACGGAAAAATCGCGCTCTGCCTGTACACCGGAATGGCCTCCGACACCGGCTGCTTCAAATTCTCCAACACCACCCCCCGCAGCCACCGGCTCGCCGCCGATATGATGGAGGCCGGCGCCCCCTGCGCCGAAATCAACAAACGGGTTTTTGAGACCAAGTCGGCAGGGGAATTCGCCGCCGAACGGGAGGCGCTCAACTCGATGGAAATCCATTTTGACGGACAGGCTGCCCTGATTGTGCTGAGCGCGGAGATGTACGAGCGCTGCGGCGTGACCGAGGCCGATCTGGGAGGCATCGCCTCCCTGCCCGCCCGCCTCGAAGGAGTGGAGGTCGGCGTCACGATCAAGGAACGCGGGCCAAATTCCTACAAAATCTCCATGCGGTCAGTCAAGTGGGTCAATGTCTCCGACCTCTGCCGGCAGTTCGGCGGCGGCGGGCACATGTTTGCGGCCGGCTGTTCGCTGGACGGCAGTCTCGACGAGGTGAAGCGTACCATTCTTTCCGCCGTAGGCGCTGCCCTTGCCCGGTGCCCGGGCAGCCGTTGACGCCGCGGCCGTTCTGCCGCACACGAAATCCGTCCACCTCGCGACAGGCGCGAGGTCACGGCGCCGGATTCCCTGCAGGCAAATGGCAGTGACCCGGTGCCCGGGCAGCCATTGACGCCGCGGGAAGCCCATTTTCGTTTCATGGAAAGGAATATCATCATGCCCAAACGCCCTGACACCGGCCTGACCGGCGTTCTCTGCATCTGCAAGCCGCAGGAATTCACCTCCTTCGACGTTGTCGCCAAGCTGCGCGGCATCAGCGGCACCCGCAAAATCGGCCACAGCGGCACCCTCGATCCGATGGCAACCGGCGTTCTGCCTCTTCTGTTCGGACAGGCCGCCAGGGCCTGCGACATCCTCCCTGTCACCGACAAACGCTACCGCGCCACGGTGCGGTTCGGACTCACCAGCGACACGCAGGACATCTGGGGGACGGTTCTGAGCGAAAACGCCGCCCCGCTTCCACGCGCCGCCCTGGAGGCGGTCCTCCCGCGGTTTCGGGGAGAAATTGACCAGCTTCCGCCCATGTATTCGGCGGTGCAGGTCGGCGGACAGCGGCTCTACGACCTCGCGCGCAGGGGAATCGAGGTGGAACGCCGGCCGAGGAGAGTCACCATCCACGAGCTGACCCTTCTCGATTACGACGAGGCGCGGCGGGAAGCGGTGTTGGACGTCTGCTGCTCCAAAGGGACCTATATCCGCACCCTCTGCCACGACATCGGCGCCGCGCTGGAAGTGGGAGCTGTAATGGCGGCCCTGCTCCGCACCGAGGCGGCCGGCTTCACCCTTGCCGACTGCGTCACCATCGAAGAGGCGCAGGAGGCCGCCGCCGCGGGACGGTTTCCCGATCTGCTTCTGCCGGTCGGGCGGCTTTTTGCGGACTTGCCCGCCATTCGTCTCAGCGAGGCGCAGGCCCGCCTCTTTCGCAACGGTGTGCGGCTCGACCTGAACCGCGTTCGCTGCGCGAAAATCGCGGGGAACCAGGCGGTCTACGGGCCGGACGGACAGTTTCTCGGCGTCGCCGCCTGCAATCTGGAACAAAATGAGCTGGTCTTGCAGAAACTCTTCACCGCAGGCGGATCCTCTGCCGCCAAATAACACACGAAAGGAAGTCATTTTATGGAGTACAGCCGCACCATTCCCTCCGCCGGACGCCCGACCGCCGTCGCGCTGGGACTGTTCGACGGCCTGCACCTGGGACACCGCGCCGTCATCGGGGCGGCTGTCTCCCGCGCACCGGAGCTGATGCCGGCTGTCTTCACCTTCACCTTTGACGGCGAGGCGACCAAGCCGGACTACGCGAACATTCTCACCCACACCCGCAAGCTGGACATTCTCTCCCGCCTGGGGGTGGAGCTGATCTGCGAACCGCCCTTTTCCGCCTTCCGCGCCCTCTCCCCGCGGGAATTTTTCGCGGATATTCTGATGGGAAAGTTGCGGGCGGCCGCCATTTTCTGCGGGGAGGACTACCGCTTCGGCAAAAATGCGGCCGGAGACACCGCCCTGCTGCGGCGTTTCTGCGCGGAGGCCGGGGTGCGCTTCTGCCCGGTGCCGCCCCTGCTGGACGGCGGAGAACCGGTCAGCGCGACCCGGATCCGGAAGCTGCTCCGCGAGGGGAAGATGCAGGAAGCGGCGCAGCTGCTTGGTGAGCCGTACATCATCGACTATCCGGTCTCCCATGGGCGGCAGCTCGGACGGAAAATGGGCTATCCGACCATCAACCAGCTCTACCCCGCAGGGGATCTGGTGCCGCGCCGCGGCGTCTATGCGGCGGCGGCCTTTGCCGGTGGATGCTGGCACCCGGCAGTGACCAATGTCGGCGTCAAGCCGACGCTCGGCGGGACCGACGCGCCTTCGGCCGAGACGACGCTGCTGGACTTTGACGGGGATCTCTATGGGGAACGGGTGCCGGTGGCGTTTTCCGTCTTTCTCCGGCCGGAGCGGCGCTTCGATTCGGTTGAACTGCTCTTTTCGCAGGTGGCACAGGACGCCAGACAGGCGGCCGCCCTCTTTGCGGAAATGTGGGGGAAAAATAATTTCTTCAAAACGCTTGACAATTTGAAGAAATCGTGATATAGTATTTAGGTAGCCTGCGGGCGTGGTGGAACGGCAGACACGATGGTTTTAGGAGCCATTGCTCCGGCGTGCGGGTTCAAGTCCCGCCGCCCGCACCATTCACGGGCAGGCGAATAACAGATGCAGATGTGGCGGAATTGGCAGACGCGCTACTTTGAGGTGGTAGTGAGTATTCCTCGTGTGGGTTCAAGTCCCGTCATCTGCACCATATGCGGATATGGCGGAATTGGCAGACGCGCTAGATTCAG
>CALXIG010000234.1 GCA_944388305.1 uncultured Clostridia bacterium | reverse complement strand
GGCTACAGTTATTTCCGAAAGCCCGCCGCAGCTCCCGGCTCGGATGAGATTTTCTGCGACGGCGAATCCCGGCTGCAAATGATGGGGCGGGTCTTCAGGGCACGTCTGCTCCCCCTCTTTGTCATCTTCTCCCTCCTCCTCATTCCGCAGTTTGTGGACCGCCTGTTTGCCGGAGACGCCGCCCCCGCAATTGTCCTCGGTCTCATGATTGCCCTGTACCTCTGGGTGTTTCTCATGGCCGCGATACAGTACCTGAAATACAAAAACAGGAGGCCGTAGGCGGCATCCTGGCTGAAAAAGCAGAAAATATCCCCGCGGATGGCAAACCGTCCGCGGGGATGATTCCTTTATTCTTCAAAATCGCCGTCGTCCGCTGTGTCGGAATCGTAAAATTCCTTGCCGACCACCCGCTTTTTGTCGCGGGCTTTTTCAATCAGCTGGGACAGCATACGGTTGACCCGCTCCACATCCTTGATGTTTTTCAACAGGATCTCGCCGGAAACGTCCACCTTGGTGTAAAGGACGATGCTGCCGGTGCCAAAGATGCGCTGCGCCAGAGAACGGGTCATGGAGATATCCACGATGCGGTAAAGAAGGGTCTCCTCGTGCCTGGTGTTCAAAAGCCCGATATCCAGGTAGAGGCGGTCTTCATCCAGCATGTACCGGGTAAAACTCCAGGGAAACCAGAGAAAGTGCTTGCGGTCCTTCCAAAGAATGGGAAGGGTGCTGAAAGCGTCCATACGCCATGCCTCCTAACAGGTCTGATATCCTTATTATAAAAGATAAAAAGGCGTTTGTAAAGAAGAAATGCCCGCAAAACGGGCGAAAATCTCCCTCGCCGGAAACCCTATCTTGCCCGCAGCTGCCAGAATGCGACGGCGCTCGCAGCTGCGACATTGAGCGAATCCACCCCATGCGCCATCGGAATGCGGACGACATAGTCGCACGCCGCAATGGTGCGCGGGGAAAGGCCGTCCCCCTCTGTGCCAAGCACGATCGCGAGTTTTTCCTCAGCCGGCAGCCGCGGATCCTCGATGCTGACCGAATCCTCCCGCAGAGCCATCGCCGCGGTTCGAAAGCCCAGCCGCCGCAACCGCTCCATCCCCGGCTGCGGCCAATCGCCGGGAGAAGCGCCGAGCTGTGTCCATGGGACCTGAAAAACCGTCCCCATGCTGACGCGCACCGCCCTCCGGTTGAGCGGATCGCAGCAGGACGGCGTGACCAGCACCGCGTCCAGATTCAGCGCAGCGGCTGACCGGATGATCGCGCCCACATTCGTCGCATCTGCGATATTTTCCAACACCGCAATCCGGCGCGCGTCCGCGCACAGGGCCTCCGCCTCCGGCAGAACCGGGCGGCGCATGGCACACAGCACGCCCCGGGTCAGGGTGTAGCCGGTCAGGCGTTCCAGCACCGGCCGGTCCGCGGTGTAAACGGGGACGTCCCCGCACTGCTCCAGAATTTTCCGCGCCTGTCCCGCAATCTGCCTGCGCTCCATCAAAAAAGAGAGCGGCTGATAACCGCTGTTCAGCGCGCACTGAATGACCTTGGGGCTCTCCGCGATGAAGATCCCCTGTTCCGGCTCCAGCCGGTTTCGCAGCTGTGCCTCGGTGAGCCGCGCATACACATCCAGTTCGGGCTGCGCGAAATCGTGAAGTTCGATCAGATTCAACATTGTGGTTCCCATGCCGGCCGACCGGCCGCCTTTCCGAAAAAATCATGCGCTGGATTTCAACGGATTCATCATACCACAAAATGAAAATTTTCTCAACTGCCGGACCAAAAAAGGTCCCTGCCTACCGCCGCTCGCATTCCAGAAAACGGCTGTCCGCGATCCTTTGCAGGCCGGAAAACAGGCGCCGCTCCAGCGCCGCCTGAAGCGCGCGGTGCTCCGGCCGGCCGGCGAGGTTGTGCAGGTCGTGCGGGTCCTGGACAGTGTCCGTCAGCCTTTCCGGACGAATCCCGTCCGGGCCCTTTTTCACCGCGTAAAAATAACGTCCGTCCCAGATGGCGCGCCAGTCCGCAAGGCCCAGCAGCACCTCCTCCTGCACCTGCGCCGCGCCGTCATAGACAGCGGGCGCGAGGGAGACGCCCGGCAGTGCCCGGTCGGGGCGGAGCCCTGCGAGCCCCAGCAGCGTCGGCAGAACATCTACCGAGTTGATGAGCGCATCCGTCCTTCCCGGCGCGATTCCGCGCCCCGGTCCCCAGACCAGGAAGGGAGTCCGCCACGCATTCTGATAGGGCACTCCCTTAAACCGCAGGTACCCGTTGGACAGCATATCCCCGTGGTCGGAGGTGAAAACCACAATCGTGCGCTCCAGCTGGCCGCTGTCCCGCAGCGCTTCCATCAACCGCGCGACCTGATCGTCCAGACAGGTAATCATGGCGTAGATCTCCCGGAGGAGCCAGCGTGTGAAATGTTGAAATGCCTCCGGCACGCCTTCCTCCAGGGGGATCTCTCCGGGATCGTACAGGTCCAGGTATTTCTGAGGCAGGAGCTGGGTCAGCAGATGCTGGGGAAAGCTGTCGTAAAAGGACAGCGGGTTGGGATTGTCCAGCATCCCGGGAGTCAGCCCCAAACCCAGCTTTTCATTTAAAACCCGGATGCGCTCCCGGGTCGCGGGCATTTCATAGAGGGCCGGCATGGTGGCGATGTGCGGCTCGCTGTAGTTGACCTGGACAAGCCAGGGGCTTTCCCGGTACTCCCGGATACAGCGGACGGCGAGGCCGGTCCGCACCTCCGCGCCGTACTGTCCGTAAAAACGCCGGTCCAGCTCGCCGGTGTCCTGATAATACGGTGTGTCGTAGTGATGGTCGCCGCCGGTCCCGTGCCAGTGCTTCCAGCCCAGCCGGTTTTCCGGCCGCACCCAGCCGTCCTTTTCAGGGATCTCGTCCCGGCCAAAGTGAGATTTTCCCACAAAACAGGTTTCATACCCCGCCTCGTTAAAATATTCCGCCAGGCCCTTAAAATGAGGGCAGAGCAGGTCGTTGTTGCTCTCGATCCCGTGCTGATGGGGGTACAGGCCGCTTTGCAGAGTGGCGCGGTAAGGTGCGCAGACCGGCGAAGCGGAAACGCTGTTGTCAAACCGCACCCCCTCCCGGCACAGCCGGTCGATGGCCGGCGTTTGGACGCAGCGATTTCCGTAGCAGCCCAGGTCGCTGCGCCGGAGCTGGTCAGCCGTAATCAGCAGGATATTCGGGCGCTGCGCGCTGTTCTCTTCACACATTGCATGATTCCTCCCATCTGAGCTCCGCTTTTTCCCCGCTCAGGCAGGACGCGGCCAGCATAGGCCGGCCCGCGGCGGGAGCGTGCAGGTTTTCATCAAATCCGTAGCGGAATTTCGGCCTCCAGCGGACGCGGCAGGTCCAGCTTTCCCCCGGAAGAAGGGTGACAAAGTTTTCCTCCGGTTCGAGCAGAAAGGCATCCGCCGCGTCCTCCAGGCAGAGATGCAGGGCCGCTGCCGCGCCGGTGTTGGCAATCCGGACAATCCCCGCGCTCCCGCCATCCTCCTGCACCGTGCCGGAGAGGACCGCGCCCCCGGAAAGGAACGGGCGGTAGGGGTGCTCCGGCTCGGTGGAAAAATAGTAGGCGTTCCGGTACTTTCCCGCCCCGGCGGAGAGCCGCAGCAGAAACCCGCCCCGAAATCCGCCGGGGAGGCGCCATGCCAGCTCCCCCATGGGCACGGCGGAGCACTCCCCGCCGGCGTCCGCCCGGTATTCCCGGCGAAACAGCAGCCCGCCCGACAAATCGCGGATTTCCGCCAGCAGGGTTTCCTCCCCGCCGGAAGCGGGGAGATCCCGCAGAAGGAAAATTTTTCCAGAAAACAGCCCGCCGGGCGCATAGTCCAGCCTGCGGTAGTCAAAAACGGGGTGAACCCGGTCAAAGGCGCGTTTTGCCCAGTAAAAGGCCATCTTCGGCCGGCCGTAGTACTCCAGAAGGTTGGTGCAGGAGATATTGGGCCAGGGCTCGTTCAGCTGCCAGATGATGCTGCCGCTGTTGTGAAACATCCGGCGGCGGTTGGCCTCCAGAATATAGCGCAGGCCCTCCGCCTGCATCCACTGGCTGCACGCGACATACTGCTCCAGGCCGCTCCACTGCCCGAACATCTCTGTTTCGCGGGCATAGGTGCACCACCAGTCCCCGTGAAACCGCCAGACGTCGTTTTCCCGCATCGGCACCGGCCGCAGCTCTTCCGGAGGCAGGATCCGGCGCAGAGAGGCGGCGGAGGACATCCCGTCACAG
>CALXIG010000233.1 GCA_944388305.1 uncultured Clostridia bacterium | reverse complement strand
TCACAATCTTGTCGTAGACCTTGCTTTGGTCCCAGTGCTCGAGGTTTACCACCATATCGATCTTCTCGGTCAGCTTGACCGCGCCCATGACGAAGAGCCGCCTTGCGTTGATGATGCAGATGCCGCGCAGCTCGACAAAGTGCCGGATATTCTCCGGAGAACTGCCGACCAGGCTCTTGCTCGAGACGCGCCGGATCTCGACGGCGTCATCGGCGATCAGACGGTGGCCGCGCTTGACCAGCTCGATGGCCGTCTCGCTCTTGCCGACGCCGCTGTCGCCGACGATGAGCATTCCTTCGCCGTAAACCTCGACCAGCACGCCGTGCCGGGTGATACGGGGCGCCAGTTCGACGCTCAGGTAGGCGATGAGGGCGGACATGAAGCTGGAGGTGGGCTCTTGGGTGCGCAGCACCGGCAGCCGGTGGGCGCGGGCCGCCTCAATCATCTCCGGAAAGACCTCCAGCCCGCGGGTCACGATGATGGCCGGCACTTTGAGGGAGCACATCTGGTCCATCCGCTCGGCGAGGACATCCTTTTCCAGGTCGCTCAGATAGGCGGTCTCCATCCGGCCGATAATCTGAATCCGGTCGGGGTCAAAGTAGTCGTAAAACCCGGTGATGAACAGTCCCGGACGGTTGACATCCCCGGAAGCGATGTGGATGGATGCCGGGTCGTCGGGCACATAGATCTCCTCGAGAGAAAACTCCCTGATCAGCCGCTCCAGCGTGACCGTAAATTTGGACGCCATTCCTGAATTCCTCCTTGCACAGCGGAACAAATTCTCAAAATCCCTTCAAAACCGCTGGGTCTTTCTTTATATTATAAACAAATTTCCCGCTTTTGGCAAGAGGGCTGCCGAAAAAACAGGGATTTTCACAAACAACCCCGCCTTCCCTCCGCCAACCTGACAAACGGTTCTGTCATTTCCGCCGCATCAGGGCGCGTAGCCGCCGGGCCTGCATCTCCCGCCGGACCTGCGCCTCCTGCCGGTCCAGCTGCCAGCGGCCGTCCTCCCGGACAAGGCAGTCCCCCTCGCGGGCGTCTTCGGGCAGCTCGCCGCGGGGAATGCAGTGCATTTCCCGGCCCTCATCCTCACAGACGGCAAAATTTCCCTCAAAGCGGTCAATGATGAGCATAAACTCCTCCTATTTCTCAGTCGACGCTGCCCAGTTGACGCCGTCGGTCGCAATCACGATGCTGCCGTCGAGGTCGGTGCGGTAGACGGTGCAGCCGTAGTCCTCCACCCGCTCCATCGTCTCGGCGTGGGGGTGGTTGTAGGAATTGCCCTCCCCCACCTCGATGACGCAGGCCGACGGATTTACCGCCTCCAGGAAGTCCTCCCCGGTGGAGGTGCTGCTGCCGTGATGGCCGAGCTTGAGAATGTCGGCCGAGAGGTCTGCACCGGAGGCGAGCAGGTCCGCCTCGGCCGCCGTCTCCATGTCTCCGGTCAGGAGAAAGGAGATCTCCCCACAGGAAAACCGGCAGACAATCGAATAGTTGTTCAAATCGTCGTAATCCGCCACCGGACCGAGAATTTCCAGCGTCCCCTCCCCAAAGGAATAGGTGGTGCCGGGCACGGCGGCCTCCAGCGTCAGTCCCTCCTCCTCAATGACCGACAGCAGGTCCTCGAAGGTCCGCGTCGTGGGAACCATCTCGTCCGGCAGGTCCGGCAGGAGGACCGTTTCGGCCCGATGCGCGGAGAGCACCACGTCCAGCCCGCCAATGTGATCGGAGTGAGGGTGGGTGCCGATCGCGAGGGCGAGTTTCTCCACGCCGAGGGCGTCGAGATAGGCGTTGACCGCCTCGCCCTTGTTATTCTCACCGGCGTCGATGAGAATATCCGCGCCGCCGCAGCGGATGAGGATGCTGTCCCCCTGACCGACGTCGATGAAATGGACCTCCGCGCTCTCGCCGTCCAGCATTCCGCCGTCCGCCGGCGGGGTGGGCGTGCGGCCGCCGTCGGTGGTCAGGGCGTCCCAGAGAACCGAGAGGGCGGATTGGACCTCCCCGGCGCCGGGGATCTGTCTGAGGAAATCCCCGCCGAGGGTCAGATAGGCGAGGAAAAATGCGCTGGCGAGGATCGCCGCCGAGACGATCAGCGGCCAGTTGAGCGGCTGTTTTTTTCGCCGCCGGGTGTAATTTTTGCGTTTTGCCAAGGATCTGCTCCCTTCCGCAAGGCGCGGGCCTTACTTTTTCTTTTTGTGAATATTGCGCAGCGGGCTGCGCTTTGCGCCGGAATTTCCCCGGTTCGCGGACCTGCCGGACCTCTCCCCGGCGGATTTTCCGCCCGCCGGCGCGCTGACGAGGCAGTCCGGGCCGGAGCCGATGAGGTCCTGCCGGCCCGCCAGGCGCAGCGCCTTGAGGACAAGCTCACGGTTCTGGGGGAGAAAATATTGCAGCAGCGCCCGCTGCATCGCCTTCTGCTCGGGGGTGCGGGGCACGAAGACCGGTTTCAGGGTGTAGGGGTCCATCCCGGTGTAGAACATGCAGGTCGAGACGGTGCCGGGGGTCGGGTAAAAGTCCTGCACCTGTTCGGGGTGGATGTGGTTTTCCTTGAGGAAGAGGGCGAGCTCGACCGCCTCCTTCAGGGTGCTCCCCGGGTGGGAGGACATGAGGTAAGGGACGAGGTACTGCTTCTTCCCGAGCTTTTTGGTGATGCGGTAGAATTTGT
>CALXIG010000232.1 GCA_944388305.1 uncultured Clostridia bacterium | reverse complement strand
AGGCTGCCCAGACGGCCGGCATTTTTCGCCCCGCGCTCCAATGTGGTGCTCCACAGATCCGTCAGTCACGCGGAAAAATCCATTATCAGTATAGCAAACCATCCAAGGCTTGTCAAGACCACCCGGCTTGTGACCGCGCTGGACAATTCGACGCGGCAGCACAGCCGCCATCCGAGCGCATAAGACGCCGCGACAGGCTGCGGCGTCACGTGCCTGGTGCCTCCTTTTTACGATTGGACGGGTCACACCTCTGTGAGGGGTTTCCCGCCCGCCGGTTTCCGCAGCACTTTATAAGCCGAGAATTGTAGGGGCGAACTGTGTTCGCCCGGCGATTTATGCAGCGTTTCCCATCGCCGCGGGACGTCCGAAGGCCGTCCCCTGCAATATGAGCGTCACGCCCCGGATTGTACATCCTTCGGTGTGTCCCGCAGGCCGAGAAGATAATCCGCGGATACGTCGAGCGTTTGGCACAGAATCACCAGCCGGTCCAGAGAAGTGCTTGTCTTCCCCTTTTCCATATCGCTGACCTGCGTGGGCGTGACCCCCAAAATCTGTGCCAGCGACACCTGTGACATTCCCTTTTGCAAACGCAGTAATTTCACCCGTTGCCCAAATAATTCACGATTTAACATGATATTTCCCTGTTTCATCTTGACAAATCAGATTTAATCTGATAAAATTAGATATAATCTTATTTGTGAGGTGTATTTTATGCAAACCGCCTTGGAAACCTTATTCCTGAGCATCCCCCGCGACCGCCGGGTGTTCCCCGAGGACGATCCGCAGGCGCACGATCTGATCGAAAAGCTGCGCCGGGGCATGAACGAGGAGCAGAAGGATATGTTCTTCGACCTCTTAAACCGCACAACCTACCTCATCGACGAGCAGGCGTTCCAGTGCTTCGCCGAGGGGGTACACTGCGGTCTGTCCATCGGGGTCGCCTGGTGGGATCCGGGGGATTACCCCGTCAAAACCGAGATTTTCCGGTAGCACCCCATTTGCAGGATATTTCCGGCGGGCGAACACAGTTCGCCCCTACACGTTGCCGTTACTCTTCCACCCGTGCAATCCCGTTTTCCACGGTGATCCTGTCCTGGCAGAACAGGGCCGCCGCTTTGGGGAGGAGCTTCCACTCGGCCTCCTCCATGACCCGCTTCTGCAAAGTTTCCGGGGTGTCGCCGTTTTTCACCGGCACCGCCGCCTGCAGGATGATGGGCCCGCCGTCGCAGACCTCGCTGACGAAATGGACCGTGGCGCCGGTGAGCTTGACCCCCGCCGCCAGCGCCGCCTCGTGGACTTTGAGTCCATAAAAACCGGGGCCGCAGAAGGAGGGGATAAGGGCCGGATGGACGTTCATCATCCGGTTTTGGTAGGCCTTGGGGACCCGTTCGTCGAGGATGATCATAAAGCCCGCCAGGATGACCAGGTCGGCTTTTTCCTCATTTAACGCCTCCAGAATGGCCTGGGAGTAGCTTTCCCGGTCAGAATAGGCTTTCCGCTCCACCACCCGGTGGGGAATTCCGGCTTTCTCCGCCCGCTCCAGGGCAAAGGCCCCGGGTTTGGAGGAGATGACGCAGGTGATCTTCCCGCCGGGGATCTCCCCGCGCTGTTCTGCGTCGATGAGAGCCTGCAAGTTGGTGCCGCCGCCGGACACCAGAACCACAATGTTTTTCATGGCACTCCCCTGCTTATTCCAGAATGACGCCTTCGCCGCCTTCTGCCAGCTCGCCGAGGATGTAGGCATCCGGCTCGCCGTTGGCGTGAAGGACCGCAAGCGCTTTGTCCGCGTCCTCCTTCGCGACGCAGACCATCATGCCGACGCCCATGTTGAAGGTGTTGTACATATCCCGCTCCGGGATCTTGCCCATCTGCTGGATGAGTTCGAAGATGGGCAGCACGCGGACATCGGACTTTCTGATCTTCGCGGAGAGGCCGTCCCTGATGGCGCGGGGCATATTCTCATAAAAACCGCCGCCGGTGATGTGGGCCACACCTTTGACCTTCACTTCCTCAAAGAGGGCGCACATGGGCTTCACATAGATTCTGGTGGGGGTGAGCAGCGTTTCGCCGAGGGTGCCGCCGAGCTTTTCCACATAGGTGGAAAGATCGGCCTTTTCGACGTTGAAAATCTTGCGCACCAGCGAAAAGCCGTTGGAATGGACGCCGGAGGAAGGCAGGGCGATGAGAATGTCGCCGGGAATTTCCTCCTCCTTGTCGAGAATCTTCTTCTTATCCACCAGCCCCACGGCGAAACCGGCCAGGTCGTACTCGTCAGCGGGCATCATGCCGGGGTGCTCGGCGGTCTCGCCGCCCACCAGGGCGCAGCCCGCCTGGACGCAGCCCTCCGCGACGCCGGCCACGATCTCGGCGACCTTTTCGGGGTAATTCTTGCCAATGGCGATATAATCGAGGAAGAACTGAGGCTTCGCGCCGCAGCAGATGATGTCGTTGACGCACATGGCGACGCAGTCGATGCCCACGGTGTCATGCTTGTCCATCAGAAAGGCGATCTTCAGCTTGGTGCCCACGCCGTCGGTGCCGGAAACCAGCACCGGGTGCTCCATGCCGGCGGCGTCCAGCTCATAAAGGCCGCCGAAGCCGCCCAAACCCGTCAGGACCGAGGAGGTCATGGTGCGGGCGACGTGCTCCTTCATCAGTTCCACGGCTTTGTAACCGGCGGTCACATCGACGCCGGCCTGCTTGTAGGAATCGCTGTAGCTTTTCATAATGATTCTCCTTTTCCTTAAATCCGTCTTTATTCTCTGCCGGTCCAGCAGTAGGTGCAGATCTGATCGTGGGGAAGGCCGATTGCATCGAGCATTCCGTCGAGAGTCTGATAGCCGAGGGTGGTAAAGTCGAGCTTTTTGGCGATTGCCTCCACCATCTTCTGATAGCGCTCGGTTCTGCTGTCAGCGTATTCGTCCAGATGGTCAAAGCCGCCTTCGCCCTCCAGCTCCAGAATGGCCCGGCGGGTGATGAGTTCCAGCTCCGAGCTGGAAAGGGAGAAGTTCAGGTACTTGCAGCCGAAGAGAATGGGCGGGCTGCCGGCGCGGATGTGGATCTCCTTGGCGCCGGAATCCCAGAGGAACTTGGCGGTGCCGCCGAGCTGGGTGCCGCGGACAATGGAGTCGTCGATAAAGAGCAGCCGCTTGCCGCGGATGAGTTCTTCCACCGGGATGATCTTCATGTGCGCGACCAGGTTGCGAACCTCCTGATTGGTCGGCATGAAGCTGCGCGGCCAGGTGGGGGTGTATTTGATAAAGGGGCGGGCAAAGGGATATCCCGACTGATTGGCGTAACCGATGGCGTGCGGCGTGCCCGAATCAGGGAGTCCGGCCACAAAGTCGACCTCCTCGTGGTCATGTTCGGCGAGGATGGCGCCGCAGCGGTTGCGCATCGCCTCGACGTTGACGCCCTCATAGCTGGAAGTCGGATATCCGTAATAGATCCAGAGGAAGGCACAGATTTTCATCTTTTCCCGCGGGGGGGACTTGACCTCCACCTCCAGATTCCGGTCCACAAAGACGATCTCTCCCGCTCCAAGCTCCCGCAGCGGAGAGTACCCGAGGTTCAGGTAGGAGAAGGATTCAAAGGAGGCGCAGACCGCGTCCTCCTTCCGGCCCAGAATGATCGGGGTGCGGCCATACCTGTCCCGCGCCGCGTAAAGGCCGTCCTTTGTCAGAAGCAGGACGCTCATCGAGCCGTCGATCACCTCCTGCACGTGCAGCAGGCCTGAGACGAGGTCCTCCTTCTCATTGATGATGGAAGCCACCAGTTCGGTGGCGTTGACCTTGCCGCCGCTCATTTCCAGAAAATGCAGGCCGCCCCGGGAAAGCGCCCGGTCGATCAGCTCCCGCTCGTTGTTGATGCGTCCGACCGTCGTGATGGCGTAATTTCCCAGGTGGGAGCGGACAATCAGCGGCTGCGGCTCATAGTCGCTGATGCAGCCGATGCCGAGGCAGCCGTGCATTTCCTCGATGTCCTTTTCAAATTTGGTCCGGAAGGGGGAGTTCTCGATATTGTGAATTGCCCGCTCAAATCCCCCGTCAGAATAGACGGCCATGCCGCCCCGCCGGGTACCCAGGTGAGAGTGGTAGTCCACACCGAAAAACAAATCCATCACACAGTCGTTTCTCGAAACGACGCCAAAAAAACCGCCCAAAATCTGGTTCCTCCTTCAAATTAGCCGTTGATTTCTGCCTGCAGCTTCTCGTCCTTAGCAGCGACTTCCTCCGCCATCTGAATCTTGGCGGCGGCGAGCTTTTCGCTCAGCGCGTTGTCCGAAAGGGCGAGAATCTGAATGGCGAGATAGGCCGCGTTGGCCGCGCCGTCAATGGCGACAGTGGCGACCGGGATGCCTTTGGGCATCATTACGGTGGCGAGCAGCGCATCGAGACCGTCGAGCGCCGCCGACTTGATCGGAATGCCGATGACGGGCAGGGTGGTGTGCGCCGCCAGAACGCCGGCCAGATGGGCGGCCATGCCCGCCGCCGCAATGATGACGCCGAAGCCCTTCTCCTTTGCCACAGAGGCGAATTCCGCCGCCTGAGTGGGAGTGCGGTGGGCGCTCATCACGTGAACCTCGGTTTCCACGCCGTACTCCTTCAGCACCGCGACACCTTTTTTGACAGTGCCCCAGTCGCTGTCGCTGCCCATGATGACTGCTACTTTCTTTGCCATATTCATTCCTCCGCTCACGTTGATTCAAAAAATGAAAAAGCTGCGACCTTGTGCAAAATCGCAGCGCGTTACCTGTGTCAGGCGGAAAACTCCGCGAAATGCCCGCAGAAATTCCCGGAAGTGTGCAGAAATTCCCCGGCAAGGCGCTTCCGTTTCGCTGTGCTGCATTTGGTCAAAGCAGACGGCCTCCTTCCACTCCCTGACGGCCGTTTCTCCGGCTTCTGTCGAAAAAACGAAATCCAACACTTCTATTTTAAAGCAAAAACGGCGTTTTGACAAGCCCTTATTCTTCACAAATCGCCTATTCTTCCCCGCCGCCTTTTGTGCACACCGCTACGATTGCAAAACGGCGGCGAATATGGTATGATGAAGAAAAAAGGGCTTTGCCCGTTATGGAACAGGAGAGAGTATCATGCAGGATTATCAGGCAATCAAAGATCAGATCTGCGACGTCTGCCACAAGATGTGGCAGCTCGGCTGGGTCGCGGCCAACGACGGCAACGTCTCGGTGCGGCTGGACGACGGCACCTACCTCGCCACCCCCACCGGCATCTCCAAGAGCTTTATCACCCCCGAAAAGCTGGTCCGCATTGACGGCGAAGGCAGGGTTGTTGAGGGCGCGGAGGGCTACCGCCCCTCCTCCGAAATCAAGATGCACCTGCGCTGCTACCGGGAGCGCCCGGATGTAAACGGTGTCGTCCACGCCCACCCGCCCACCGCCACAGGCTATGCGGTTGCGGGCCTGAGCCTCGACGAATATTCGATGATCGAAACGGTCATCGCCATCGGCTCCATCCCGCTCACCCCCTACGGCACCCCCTCGACCGACGAGGTTCCCGAGGCGATCACCCCCTACCTCCAGGAGCACGACGTGCTGCTTTTGCAGAATCACGGCGCGTTGACCGTCGGCGCCGACCTTCTCACCGCCTACTACCGGATGGAAACCCTCGAGCTGTACGCCAAAATCAGCCTGACCGCCCACCTGCTCGGCGGGGCCAGAGAGATCCCGCGCGACCAGATCGACAAGCTGATGGTCCTGCGCAAAAATTATTACAAAGTGACCGGCCGGCACCCGGGATACAAAAAATACCCGCAGAAATAATCAAAACGGCAGACAGGAGGGAATTCCATGCAGCTGACTTTTGACCTCATCCGCCGCAACGAGGAGGTGAACACCTATATCCGCCAGGCGGACGCCTCCCTCGAGTCCATGGGCTTTACCGAGCACAGTTTCGCTCATGTCGGCCGCTGCGCGCAGCAGGCCGCCGCCATCCTCGAGACGCTCGGCTACCCGGAACGCACCGTCGAGCTGGCCCGCATCGCAGGCTACCTGCACGACATCGGCAACGTCGTCAACCGGGTCGACCACGCCCAGAGCGGCGCGATCATGGCCTTCCGCATCCTCGACAAGCTGGGGATGGAGCCCGCCGAGACCGCCGCCGTCATCACCGCCATCGGCAACCACGACGAGGACACCGCCTGTCCGGTCAACGAGCTGGCCGCCGCCCTCATTCTGGCCGACAAGTCGGACGTCCGCCGCACCCGGGTCCGCAGCAAGGAGACCATCGCCTTCGACATTCACGACCGGGTCAATTACGCGGTGGAAAAAAGCGGGCTCTCCATCGACAGGACAGCCCGCGTGCTGACGCTCAGCCTCACGATTGATTCGTCCATCTGCCCCATTCTCGAATATTTCGAGATCTTCATGAACCGGATGCTTCTCTGCCGCCGGGCTGCCGCCTATTTCGGCCTGCGCTTCGGCATCGTCATTAACGGCCAGGTGATGATGTAGTCAGCGGCCGTTCTCCCGCAGAAACTGCTCCGGCGAGCGGCCGGTGACCTGCCGGAAAACCCGGCTGAAGTAGTAAATGTCCGAAAATCCGCACTCCAGCGCCACGTCGCCGACCCGCGCGCCGCCGTATTCCAGCAGCGCAGCCGCCCGGTTGACCCGCAGCAGGTTGACCGTCTGGAGAATGGTCCGCCCCGTTTCCCGCCGGAAAAGCGCCCCGCAGTAGGTCGGGTGCAGCCCCATGTGCGCCGCCACTGATGAAACCGTCACCCGTTCGAGGTAGTGCTCTTCGAGGTAACGGCGAATCCCGGCCACATGCGGGCTGCTTTTTTTCGGACCGGTCAGCTCCAGCAGCCGGTGGAGGATGAGAAGGAAGAGGCCCTTGCAGAGCAGTCCCTTGTTTTCGTCCAAACTCTGCCACCCCCGCTCAAATTCCGCGAGGCGGTGGAGGAGCAGCTCGTCCCGCCCCCAGGAGAGGATGCCCGCCTCCCAGGGCAGAGTCCCTTCCAGCTGGAAGGAGAAAGCCGCGCACTCCATCCCCGCCGTCTGGGCGCAGCGAAAGCTCCCCTTCGGCAGAAAAACCGCCTGCCCGGCTTCCAGAATGTGGGCGCCGTTCTGGGAATAGTAGACCGAGCGGCCGTCCAGCACAAAGGTCAGGTCGTAAAACGAAATCGTCTGCGGCAGCAGCTCCCATTGCGGCGTACAGCGCTTGTGAACAAAATAGTGGACGCTGGGGTTGCAGTCCGGCACAAAAAACGCCTCACTTTCTTTGATTTGTCCAAATAAAAGGTGGTTTGTCCATTGGCTTTTGCGGGGAGCTGTGCTACAATGAGGGTACAATCTGGAACAACAAGGAGGCTTCCCCATGAAACCGGTGGATCTGGAAAAATTCTGGGCTGATGACGCGCTGGCCCACGAGGACAACTGCTTTTCGGAAAAGGCGCCGCAGGTGGCGCTCGGCATCCGCATGAGCGACGAGTGCGTCTTTGCCGAGCTGAATGAGCCCGGCAATCCCTGGGGCGTGACTCCCCGCGACAGGCGGATCGACCTCAACCGCCGCTACAACGACCTGGCCGAACAGATCGTCGGCCGGCGGCTACTGCGGGAGGATTTCCCGGCGGAGGACGCCGTCCTGCCGCCCTATAAGGGCATTGGCGAGGTCTTTGAGGGCGAATACCGTTTTGACGGCAATGTCACCTGGCTGGAAGGGCACTGCAAAACCCCCGGGGAGTTGGAGGCCATGCTCGACCGGGTCGACCGGCTCGACGTCCGCGACTTCATCCTTCCCGACAACTGGTACGCCGAGAAAAAGCGGATCTACGAGCAGTACGGCACCAGGCCCTCCCTCTGGCGGCATGTCCGCGGCCCCGTCACCCTCGCGACCTCCATCTTCGGGGTGGAAAATCTCATTTTTCTCTACTATGACGCGCCGGAACTGTTTGAGCGCTTCTCCCGGACCATTCTGAAGGTCATCCTGGACTACATCGCCGTTTCCACCGAGGAGGCGGGGTACACCATGGAGACCGCGCCGCATGGGTTCTCCTTTGCGGACGACGACTGCAACCTGTTCACCCCCGAAATGTACGAACTCTTCGGCTATCCGGTGCTCAAAAAGGTGTTCGAGACGTGCTGCCCAAATCCCGGCGACAACCGCTACCAGCACTCCGATTCGGCAATGGGCCACCTGCTGCCCATCCTCAGCCGCCTCAATCTGACCGGCTGCAACTTCGGACCGACCGTCACCGTCGAGGAGATCCGCCGCCACATGCCCAACACCCGCATCGACGGCCAGCTCGCCCCCTTCACCTTCATGCGCAACAACGAAGATGATATCATCGCCGAGGTCCGGCGCGATTGCGAAATGATCCGGGCCACCGGCACCCGGGGCCTGAATCTCAGCACTGCCGGGTCGATCAACAACGGCTCGCTGCTCACCAGTATGCGGGCGGTGATGTACGCCATCCAGACCTACGGGCGTTATTAGGGGCGGCGTGACTACCAGCTCCGGACCAGCTCCATCACGACCTGCTCCCAGCGGACCAGATTTTCGAGGCGGTATCCCGCCGAGCTGATGTCCTTGAGCACAATATCGCAGCTGCACCCGTTGCGCCGGCAGGCGGCAAGGGTGCGGGAAATCTCGCGGCGAAGCGCCTCCTCGTCCAGTACCGAGGCGACCGCCGCGGGATTTGGTTTATTGGCGAGAACATACTTCTTCCCGATCGCCTCGGCGGCAATGTCGACATCGGCCCAGGGGGTGACGCTGACCTTGCGCAGGTGCGGAAGCTTCTCCACAATGTCCATTTTGCGGTCGAGCGGCTCGCAGCAGCCATAGTAGGTCAGGCCGAACGGCGCAAAAATCTCCTTCATGTAGGCAATGTCGAACTCCTCGTGCATGGCCTTGGAGACCGAGGCGAAAATCTGCGCCATTCCCCGCCCCCAGATCTGGCTGCGCCGGGTCGGGCCGCCGTCCGAAGGTCCGGGAAGCTCGCTGCACAGCGCGGCGGTACAGTGAATATCGAGCGGATTCGCCTCGTAAAGGCCAAGGCGCTCCATCTGCTCCCCGATGCTCAGCTCGATGTCGGTAAACTTCCGGATTACGGCGTGGCTGAACGCCGGCCGTTCGGCGAGGTCGAGGAGCAGCGGTGTCACACCGCGGTAATTGGCGATCACATCCCACATGCCGCTGTAGGCGTTGTGGCCGGTGATCCGCACCGGGAGGAGATCGCCGACCGCATTCGCGATTTTTTCAAATCGGGCTCTGGTTGCCGCCTCGTCATAGCCGATCACCGGGAGGCGCAGCTTCTCCAGGTCAGCCGGAGTGGAGAGCTGATCGTGGTACTCGTGGGCGACAATGTGGTTTTTCGCGTCGGAGGCGAGGGTTCGCTCCTCCACCGCCAGGCCGATGCCGGTGCTGGTCATCACCTTTTGCACCGGAAAATATGGCGTCAGAATCATGTCCGCGGGGAAATGCTTCCACTGAAACAGTTTGCGCCGCAGAAAATTTTCGACCTCCCGCAGGACGGGGTCGGCGCAGCGGGGGGTCAGGGAGCCGTCCACATCCAGCTCATGGAACGGGATTTCCGCAATCAGGACGACGGGACGGATCATCCGGAGGTCATTGACCGCGCGGTGCAGAAGCCGGCGCTCGTCATTGCGCGCCGACTGAGCGGCCTGCGCATAGGCGAACGCAAGCGGGCGGAGAATTTCCAGATCAGTCATGCATACACATCCTTTCCGCAAATGCGGGAATTGCAAACGGGCAAAGCCCGCGTGTTTCAAAAAAAGCCCCCGCTCCACAGCGGGAGCGGGGGGATGGAGAAATGGTGGCAGGAGTACCATGCTTTCAGTATAGCACAGGTCCCCTGCAAAAGCGGTCGAAGCGCGGCGCCTTTCAGCAATTGGCCATATTTTCCAGATTCTCCCCGTCCAGACGGAAGAGGGTCCAGCCGTCCATCGGCCGCGCCCCGATCTCCCGGTAAAACCGCACACTGGAATCATTCCAGCCGAGGCAGCACCATTCCAGCCGCCTGCAGTCCCGCTCCAGCGCGAGCTGGGCAACCCGGCGCAGGAACAGCCGACCGTAACCGCGCCCGCGGTAGGCGGGGTGGACATACAGGTCCTCCAGATAGAGTCCCGCCCGCCCCATGCAGGTCGAAAAATTGTAGAAGTAGAGGGCATAGCCGACCGGCTGTCCGTCCGCTTCCCCGATGAGAACCTCGGCGGTTTTCCGGCGGAAGAGAAATTCCCGCAGCGTTTCCTCGTCGGCCGAAACCGGCTGGCCGAGTTTTTCGTAATTCGCGTATTCCTTGGCGTAGTAAAGGAGCAGCGGGATATCCTCCTCCGAGGCCGGACGGAAGGCCAATTCCCCCACCGCGGGACCCTCCGACTCGATTTTGGTGGCAAAACCGGCCGGGAACCCCTGCATCCGCTCGTAGCAGTACTGGATGATCGCCTTGCGCTTGACCAGGCCGATGAAGCAGCCGCGGTCGTCAATCACCGGGATAAAGTTCTGATTGAGGGCCTTTTCGATCAGCTCCTCCATCGTTGTGTCGACCCGGACCGGAGCGTTGCGGGTGCGCATGGGGATACCGGAGATGGGAAGCGCCTCTGCCTTGCGCATATTGAGACCCTCCCTGCGCTTCACCTCCCAGAGGAGGTCGCCTTCGGTGATGGTGCCGACATAACGGCCACCGCGGTCAAGGATGGGGATGGCGGAATAGCGGTGGAATTCCATTTTCTCCAGAGCCTGGCGCATGGTGAAATCGTCATATAAGTATGCCACATCATTTTTTGGCGTTAAAAAAAGCAGAATGTTCATTGGGTTGTCTCCTTACAGGCCGCGGCACTGTGCCGCAGTAGAATCCATAAGGACAGTATACCACATCCGCCGGTTTTTGTGGTGAAAATTCTATGAATCTGGGCAGTTTTTCCTGTGAAGAAGGAGCGTGACATGCAGGAGCAATATGACAGGCAACGGATCTGAATGCACGTCGTGAAGAACCACATGCGGGTAATACGGCGGATATTCATTTTCATATCCGCAAAATATCGGGTTCCCCAGTCCATCATCAGAATTTTCCGAGCGCTGGATGGAGTCTGATTCACCTGGAGCTGAAGTGAAAAATAAAGAGAAATCGCACAAAAAACATTTGTAATTACTATAAAAATATGATATAATATTTATGAAATCAAAAAGCAGACCGGCAACGCTGCGGAAGGTGGCGCAAGATGATGAAAAAAACTCATAAGACAGTTTATAAAACGCTGATCCTGTCCAACTTCATGGTGATGCTGGTAGCGGTGATCGTGGCGGTTCTGGGATATTCCGGATACAACCAGCTGAGCCTTCAGCAGGCTGCTGACTACAACCAGGTGATTCTGCGGCAGATCCGCTCCAGCTTTGATGAAAAGATGAAGAGCATCAACAAGCTGATCCTGGATATCACCTCCAATTCCCAGGTGTCGGGGCTGACGCTTTCCACAGGAGAAATCAGCAGCGAGGACCGGTTCCGTTCGGTGCAGGTGATGCAGACGCTGGGCAACTATGTTTCCATCTATAACTTTCTCGATTCAATTTTTATCTATTATCCCGCCAGCGACCGCGTGATTTCCTCATCCGCTTCCTATTCCTCTACCGAGATGTTTATGAAAAACGCCGACTGCGCCTATTGGAGCACGCAGGAATGGGAATCGTTGTTCAGCCCCACCACCCGCTACCTTCACGACGGAAACGTGCTGAGCATCATCAGCCCCATCACCTCTCGCAGCGGCCCCTTTATCGTGGTCAACGTCAAAGGGGAGTTTATCAAAGAGCTTTTTGAAAATACCCGTTCTTTGGAAGATAATCTCATTGCCGTTCAGGCTAACGCGACGGGAGAAACGCTGTTTTGTGTGGGCAACCAGGCCCTCTCCCCTCTCATCGGCGCCTCCGGCACCGTGGAAGCGGGCGGCGCTTCCTACACAGTAGAATCCCTTCCCAGCCGGGAAAGTGATTGGACATACTATTTTATCCTGCCGGAAAACGCTTTTCTGGTCCAGATGAACGACGCGCTGATCGTAGGGCTGACTGTCCTGCTGCTTGCGGGCGGAACCTGTATCTGCTTTATACTGGCGCGCCAGAATTCCATTCCCATTCGCAAACTTGCCTACCGGATTTCCCATCAGATGGGGATGTGGGAGGAGAAAGGGCAAAACGAACTGGAACTCATCTCCCAGGCCAGCGAGCAGGCGATCTGCGCATATCAGAACATGCACAAAATTGTGGAGCGTTACCGGCCTGTGCTGCGGTCGCGGCTGCTCCAGCAGCTTTTCTACGGCGCGGCGGACCTGGAGCACCTCTCCTCTCAGGATGTGGAAACGATGGGGATCTCCTTCCCATACCGTCAATTTTATCTGGCGCTGATCTCCGTGCGCCAGCCGGCCGGCGGCGGAGCCGCAGGGTATTTGGCCGGGCCGAGAATCACGGAGTATATCGAAAAACTCTATGCGCGGGAGCGGGTCTGCTGCGCCGAGGTGGAGATGGGGCGGATCGCCTTGCTGGTCAACACCGAGGAATACCGGGAAGAAGACGCCGCGGCGCTGCTTCGAAAGGTCAATGAGTTCGTTTACCGCCAATTCGGCGTAGAGGCGACCGCGGCGCTGGCCTGCATGGCGGAGGGAGAGCCGGTTTCCCAGACCTATGTCCGCTGCGTCCGAGCGCTGGAGCGCCAGCTCATCCGCTATCCCGGCGAGATTGTTTCCGCCGACGAAAAGGACCGTGAGAACGAAATCTATTACTACCCGGCAGAAACGGAGATGCAGCTTATCGAAAGCGTCAAGGCCGGAAATCTTAAAAATGTCAACCGCATCCTGGATACGGTAATCGTTGAAAACTTTATCCACAACAGCCTGACACTGGAAAGCTCCAAATGCCTGTTCTTCAACCTGATGGGCACCGCCATCAAGATTGTCGGTGCCATCGGAAGCAAACCCGGTGCGCTGGAGGATGAAATAGCCTGCTATCAGAAGATCATTGCCTGTGAGGATATTCAGGATATGGAAGCAACGCTGCGGGAGTTTTTCTACAACATCTGCGTGTATATCAACGCCCATTCCCAGAAGGGTGAGGAGCTTATCGACCGCTTGGTGGAGCATATTTCTCAGAACAGCGACGACCAGAATCTGAGTTTGCAGTCGGTGGCGTCGGCATTCGGCATCAATGCAAACTACCTGTCCGGCTATTTTAAGGAGCAGACCGGCGAAAATTTCCTGCCGTTTGTCCAGCATCTGCGCCTGGACAACGCCAAACGCCTTCTGGCTGAAACAAGTCTCCCCGTCCATGTGATTGCCACGCGGGTGGGATACTCCGGCGATGCGGTATTTATCCGGAATTTCAAGAAGTACACCGGATGCACACCCGGCAGGTTCCGGGAACAGGCGCGGGAAGCGGACGGGCATTGACAGCGCCGCCGGCAGAAAAACGCAGACGTCCAGGCAGGGCGTCTGCGTTTCCGGTTTCATCCATGATGTCAAACAGGCTGCGCCGCATCGGTGGCGGGATTCCCCCGTCGAAGCCAGAGGACGGTGTCCCAGATGGGGGCGCCGTCATTTTTCTGCGGCGCGCCGGGGGTGCTGCGGCCATCCAGAACATAGCGGGTAAGGAGGGCTTTCAGCTCCTCCGCAACGTCCGGGTGCTCTGTGTAAACATTGTTTTGTTCGGAAATGTCCGCTTCCAGATCGTAAAGCTGGAATTCGGGCATCCCCTCGGTGGAATCCCGGCCCGGCCGGGGATAGCTCCATCCGCCGGAGCCGGGACAGAGCTCCAGCTTCCAGCGGCCCTTCCGGATGGAGAGGGACCCGTCGATGCTCTGGTGAACGGTGGCTTCCCGCAGAGGATGCTCCGGCCCTTCCCCCCGCCAGAGGGAGAGGTTGGAAACGCTGTCCTCGCCCATATCATCCGGCAGGGAAACCCCTAAAAGTTCCGCCATGGTGGCCATCAAATCGCACAGGCAGACCGTCTCGCCGCAGCACTGCCCCGCCGGGATTCCCGCAGGCCAGCGGATGAGCAGGGGGATGCGGTGGCCGCCCTCGTAAATGTCCGCCTTGTGGCCCCGGAAAATATAGGAGGGGTTGTGCCTCTTCTCCGCCAGCCCGGCGAAATCGGCGTGGGGGGAACAGCCGTTGTCGGAGGTGAAGACCACGATGGTGTTGTCCGCGATGCCGTCCGCTTCCAGCTGGCGGAGCACCTGGCCCACCACATCGTCGCACATCAGGCAGAAATCCCCGTAAGCGTTGGTGCCGGATTTACCCCGGAATTCTTCCGTGGGCAGGATGGGAGTGTGGGGAGCCGGCAGGGGGAAGTAGAGGAAAAAGGGCCGGTCTTTGTACTCGTGAATCTTCTCCAGCGCCTTTTGCGTCAGCCGGGGGAGCACTTCCTCATGGCGGAAATCCGGCGCACAGGGACCTGGGCGGGCATATCCCAGGGTGGGCGCGCCGTCCGGCAGCGCCGCTACACCGGCATACTGGTGGTCGGGCGCTTCCACGGCGCGGTCGTTTTCAATGTAAACATAGGGCGGCATGTCCAGGGAGGCGCTGATGCCGAAATAACAGTCAAAACCCCGGGTGACGGGGGAATTTTCAATCCGCGCGGAAAAATCCACCTCCGGCACCTCGGAAAAGCCCTGCCGCTCCCGCAGGGTGCCGCCCCCCTTGACCTGCCAGTCCATCCCCAGGTGCCATTTGCCCACACAGGCGGTGGCGTAGCCGTTTTCCCGGAGAAGGTCCGCCACGGTTTTCCGCCCTTCTTCGATGAGAGCGGGGGAATAGCCACCCAGCACCCCGGATTTCAGGGCGCTGCGCCAGTTGTACCGCCCGGTGAGGATGCCGTAGCGGGAGGGGGTGCAGACCGCCGAGGTGGCGTGGGCGTCGGTAAAGCGGATGCCCTCCCGGCCAAGCCGGTCGAAATTGGGGGTCCGGAAGGCGGCCTGCGGGTTCAGGCAGGAGACATCGCCATAACCCATGTCGTCAGCCAGAATGTAAATGAGGTTCGGTTTCTGGTTCATGAAAATCTGCTCCTTTCAGATCGTTATGCGAGGATTTCCGGCGAAAGGGAGAAGGGCACGCCCTTGTGGAGGGGGATTTCCGCCGTTTTGCCGCGGTATTTTACCCGGACCCGGCAGTCCTGCCCCGCGGTGAGCCGCGCTTCTTGGAGGGCGCCGCCCTCCCAGCGCATGTCCAAAGTGAGATTCCCCCGCAGCCGCGCGCCGGACAGGGAGCCGGCTCGCCATTCCTCCGGCAGGGCCGGAAGCAGCTCAATTTCCCCGGTGTGGGACTGGAAGAGCATCTCCATCACCGCCGCCGCAGTCCCAAAGTTCCCGTCAATCTGGAAGGGCGGATGGGAGTCCAGCAGGTTGTCCTGTATGGAGCGGTCCAGCAGCCGCTTTAAATACCGGAGCGCATTCTCCCCGTCCCCCAGCCGGGCGAACAGGCAGATGATCCAGGCGCAGCTCCAGCCGGTGTGACCGCCGCCGTGGGAAAGGCGGTATGCGAGGGTTTTCCGCGCGCCTTCCATCAGGCTGGGGCAGCGTTCGGTGATCTGGCTGCCGGGAAAGAGGCCGAAGAGGTGGGAGATATGCCGGTGCCCCGGTTCTACCTCCTCATACTCTTCATGCCACTCGAGGATGCGGCCGTCGGGGCCAGTCCGGGTGGGCGGCAGATGGGAGAGGAAGTACGCAGTCCCGGGCAGGGGTTCCCGCCCCAGGACCTCACAGCCCGCAAGGTAACCGGTAAACAGCTCCCGCAGGATCTGGGAATCCATGGTGGGGGCCATACACAGCGCGCCCACCTGGCCTGTTTTGGAGCGGTAGCTGTTTTCAGGGGAGAGGGAGGGGCCGGTGAGCAGCGTCCCGTCCTCACCCGGGGTGAGGTAGGAAAGGAAGAACCGCACGGATTCCTCCATTACCGGAAGGGCGCGGGCTTTTAAAAATTCCCGGTCCAGGGTGTAGCGGTAATGTTCCCAGAAGTGGAGGGACAGCCAGGCACCGCCCATGGGCCACATGGGGGAGGCGGCCAAAATTCCCTCCGGCGCGGTATCTGCCCAGAGGTTGGTGTTGTGATGGGCCACGAACCCCGGGCAGCCGTAAAGTTCCCGCGCGGTTTCCTGCCCCCGCTCTGCCATCCGCTCCACCAGGTCAAAGAGAGGAAGGCAGCATTCGGAAAGGTCCATGCCCTCGGCGGGCCAGTAATTCATCTCGGTGTTGATGTTGATGGTGTATTTGCTCTCCCAGGAGGGGGTGTAGCTGCCGTTCCAGATGCCCTGGAGGGTGGAGGGAAGCTTGCAGCGGTAAGAGCTCGACAGCAGCAGGTATTTCCCAAAGCAGTACAAAAGCTCACAGAGCGCCGCGGCTCCCTTCCCGGTCTCCCGGCATTCCTGCAAAAGCCGGGAGGTGGGGACGGTTTCCGGGAGGGGGTCCCCCAGCGTGAGGGAGGTTTTCCCGTACAGAGATTCCCACAGCGCCAGATGCTCTCCCCGCAAAGCGTCGAAGCCCATGCTTTCCGCCGCGTCCAGATTTTGGAGCACTTCCTCCTCAAAACGGCCGTTTCCCAGAAAATCAGTGGCGAAGCTCACATACAAAACCGCCGCATTTGTGTTTTCCATCACCGCGTTGTCCCCCAGCGCCCGGGCGGAGCCGTTTTGGGATGCAAAGCGCAGCGCGCCATAATATCTGACGCCGCCTTCGCCGCACTGCCCCCGGAGAAAGAGGGTTCTGCCGTCCGCCCTGCCGGTTTTTTCCTCATACGGCCGGCGGTTGAGGCTCGCCAGAAGGGAAAAAGGCGCGCCGCCGGTAACCCGCACCGCGAACACATTGCGGGCGATGCTCACGAAGTATTCCCGCCGGTGCCAGCCCCCGCCAGCGGTAAAGTAAATCTCCGCCAGCGCCCGGTCGATGTCCAGCACCCGGCGGTAGTGCGCCGTCTCCCTGGAAAGGCCGTAAAAGGAAAGCCGCAGATCCCCGGCGGGGAGGTAGGGCGTGAGGTATTTGGGCCCGGAATAAAGGGCCGCCCGGGTCAGAAATTCCGCCCGGCTCACTTCTCCCGCTTTCAGGAGGGCGCGGACCTCTTCCAGATTGGCCCGGCCGTCAGGACTTACCCGGTTTTGGGGGCCGCCGTACCAGATGGTTTCCTCATTGAGCGGGATGGTTTCCTCGAAAATCTGCCCCAGCACCGAAGCCCCCAGCTGTCCGCCGCCGAGAAAAAGCCCTTCGTCCCATTTGCCGCCGGGCTTGTCCAGCAGAATCTGATGTGCCATATTGTTCCTCCTTTTCCGCGAAAAGCGGCGTTTTTCCCATTGTAATCCAAAAAATACATAAGATCAATTGAAAAAATTGCTTAATTTCATCAAAAAGTGCGGGTATCAGGGCTTGCGCGGCTTGAGGCCGGCAGTCATCCCACTTCCAATACAGGGCCCCAAAATACTGACAGAAAAAGCGCCTGCCCTGCCGAAATTCCGGCAAAACAGGCGCGGAGAGGCTCAGCGTGCCATAAAGCGGTCGTAAGCGCCCTGATAGATTTCGATCATGCGGTCAACGCCCATGCCCTGCAAGGTGCTGATATACTGGTCGAAATTGTCCAGGGACTCGGTGCCCAGAATGAATTTCAGCGTCATTTCATCCACGTAGGTTTTGATTTCGTTGTAGATCATGCTGTATTCCGAGCTTTCGTCGGCGGTAAGAAGCATGTTGGGGTGGACAAAGAGGGAGGTATCGTTTGTCAGCCAGTTTTCGATGGATTCGTTCTGCTCGGAAACCTCATACTGAATCTGGGCCTGCGCGTCATAATCCATGACCTTGGCAAATCCCCAGATGGGGCTGGCATAAGGCGCAACAGCCTGAGAACGGGATTTTCCGTCCTCCGGATTCAAGATGGAATCCACAAAAGTTTTGGTTCCGTCGACAATTTCATAACTGACCCCTTCTACGCCATAATTCAAAAGGGTTTGGCCTTCTTCGGTATAGCCGTAATCAATCATGGCAACGACGCGTTCAGGATACTCGCACTGGGTGGTGATAATGGCGCCGCCGCCCACTTTCATCAGGCTGTCATTTTCTACCATGTAAGCGGTGCCGTCAGTAGATTTCGGAGCGGGGACGCCTTTGATGGTGTAATCAGGATTGTCCACCCGGGCGGCTTTGATGTAGTTGCCTACACTTCCGCCCACATAGCCGACGCTGGATCCGCCCAGATTGCCTACCATGTTGGAAGTGAGAATTTTCGAGTCATTGGTGGCGAATTCCGGGTCGATGAGCCCCTCGCTGTACCAGGCGTTCATGGTGGTGAGGAATTCTTTAAAGGCATCGGCGTTGTAGGGGCCGTAATCCACCTTGCCGGTATCCTGATTGATGTACATGCCGCGGAGGATGCCGAAAGCGGGCATGAAGGTGGCAAGCATGTTGTCCTTGGATTCGGTGTAGGGAAGTTCGTCTGCCTGGCCGTTTCCGTTGGGGTCCTGTGTCTTGAAAGCGGTGAGAACTTCATGCCACTCATCCATGGTGGTGGGAACCTCAAGCCCCAAAGTATCCAGCCAGTCGGTGCGCATGACGATGCCGTAATAGGTTGTCCGCCGCGGGTCGGGGTCGAGCTGGTAGAAAGCGGGAATGGTACCGTCGTCCAGCGGGATGACCTTGGCCACATCGGGATATTCATCCATGGCGGCCTGGTAGTTGGGCGCGTACTGCATGTAGTCGTTCAGGGGGAGGGCTACGCCGTCGGTGATATATTTGGCGATACCGCCGGGCATTCCCTTCCAGTTCCAGAGGATGACGTCAGGGAGCTGGTTGGAGGCGATGATGAGGTTTAACTGCTCGTTGGCGTCGCTGCCGCTGGAAGGATGCTGCCACTCGATTTCTATGTTGGCGTGCTTGGCGTATTCCTGGAAGCTGAGCTGCTCGCCCATATTAGACAGTTCGCCGCCGGTGTTGTTGGCCTGATACCAGGTGATTTTGATAGTCTCCGAGGTATCCAGCTCGGCGGTTCCGGCATCAGATTCCGCTGCGGCGGAGGAACCGGACGCTGCGGAATCCGGTTCGGAAGCGGTGGTGCTGGAACCGGCGTCGGAGCTGCAGCCGGAGAGAACAAGTCCGGCGAGGAGCGCGGCGGCCAGAATTCGGTTTGTCTTTTTCATGAAAAAACCTCCTTTAAAATGTGTCATTTAACAGTATGGGCCGGATTCGTCAGCCCTTAATCGCGCCGATCATAACGCCTTTGACAAAGTGTTTCTGCAAAAAAGGGTAGACGCAGATAATCGGCACGGTGGAAACAATAATGGTGGTGTATTTGATGATCTCGCTCATATCCTGACCGTTGAATTCTCCCCAGGAAATCAGCATATCGTCGGTTCCGGAGTAGACCAGGATCTCCCTGAGGATGAGTTGCAGCGGGAATTTGGAACGGTCCCGGAGGTAGAGCATGGCGTCAAACCAGGAGTTCCACCGTCCCACACCGTAAAAAAGGATCATGACCGAAACGGTAGGCATGATGAGGGGGACCATGATCTTCCAGAGAATCGTGATGTCATTGGCCCCGTCGATGCGGGCAGATTCCTCCAGACTGTCCGGGACGCCCTGAAAGGCGGTGCGCATGATGATCACGTTGGTGGTGCCGATGAGGCCGGGCAGAATGACGGCGGCCCGGGTGCCCATGAGGCCGATCTGAGACATCATCAGGTAGGTGGGGATCATGCCGCCGCCGAAAAACATGGTCACAACGATGAGGATCATCAGCGGCTTTTTGAGCATCAGGTTCTTCCGGGAAAGGACATAGCCGATCATCACGGTGAACAGGACGCTGAGGACGGTGCCCACAATCACATAAAAGATGGTGTTGGCGTAACCGGTGAGGATGTCGGAGTTCTGAAAGACCAGCTTGTAGCTTTCCGCCTGGAAACCCTGAGGCCAGAGGAGGATGCCGCGATAAGCCGCCATGTCCGAAGGCATGCTGAAGGACGCCATCAGCACATAGTAAAACGGGTAGAGCATAATGACCATCAGAAAGACCATCAGCAGGGTGTTGAAGACGGTGAAAATGCATTCACCGGGGGTTTGCCGGATTCTCATAAAACACGCCCTCCTTTCACCACAGGCTGTTTTCGCCGCCGGTGCATTTGCGGCTGACCCAGTTGGCGGCAATAATCATGATAAAGTTGATGGCCGAGTTAAAAAGCCCCACGGCGGCGCTATAACTGTAGTTGGCCTCCAGGATGCCCTTGCGGTAAACGAAGGTGGAGATGACGTCTGCCACCTCGTAGGTGGTGGGGTTGTAAAGGAGCATGATCTTTTCAAAGCCGACGTTCATCACCTGACCCATGCGAAGGATGAGCATGATGACGATGGTGGGCATAATTCCCGGCAGGGTGATGTGGAGCATCTGCTTGAACCGTCCCGCGCCGTCCATCCGGGCAGCCTCATAAAGCGAAGAGTCGATGCTGGTCAGAGCTGCCAGATAGATGATGGAACCCCAGCCTACCTCCTGCCAGATGCCGCTGCCGATGTAGATGGTGCGGAAAAGCCCGGTTTCCATCAGGAAGTTGAAGGGTTCCCCGCCGAACAGCTCCACAAAGACGTTGAACAGGCCCTTCATGGAGCAGAAATCAATCAGCATACCGCAGATGACCACAGTGGAAATGAAGTGCGGGAGATAAGTGACCGTCTGTACCGTGCGCTTGAAGGCGCTGCTTCGGATTTCATTCATCAAAAGGGCAAGCAGTATGGGAGCCGGAAAGCTCCATAAAATGGAGTACACGCTGATGAGCAGGGTGTTTTTCAGAATGCGCACAAAGTAGTAGCTGCTGAAAAACTGTTCAAAGTATTTGAAGCCTGCCCAGGGGCTGCCCATGATGCCAAGAGCCGGGCTGAAGTTTTTGAAAGCGATGATCGCTCCGTACATCGGCCAGTAATGATAGATAAAATAGTAGATGACGGCGGGCAGCGCCAGAAGATAAATGAGCTTATTCCGGGAAAGGTCCTTTCCAAGCCTGCTGAAGAAGCCCTGCCGCCTGACGGCGGTTGCCTGTTTCAATGTTGTTTCCTCCTTTGCGTGCGTTTCGTTTGGCATGGCTCTATTTTAACAGCACGCAGTTCGTTTGAAAATCCCGCAAAATTTCATCAGGCCGACGATTTTTCAGGTTTTGGCACAAACGATTTTTCATTGACGATTTTTCAGGTCCGTTTTGCCGGCGGAGGTGTTTCTCCGCAAAGCTTCGGCGAACTTTTTTGAGGAGGATTTACGAAAACATATCGGCTATTGCGACAGTCCAGGCAATTTTTCAAGCTGTCTGATGCCAAAAAGCAGAACCTGATTGATTGTGTCCATCAATCAATCAGGTTCTGGAAAATGCAAGTCAGAGAGTTCCTGCGGTCGAACATAAAGACCAGCAGGATGTCAAATCTGCCTTGTTCCGCGTACTTCTTAATGAGCTGTAACTTGTCGCGGTCATCGGCGCTGACTTTATAGCCGGACACGCCGGTTTCCTGTTCCTCGCCGGCGATGATCCAGCCCATTCTGGCTGCGAATTCATGGCAGGCTTTCCTCTGCATGGGGACGTCTGCCTGATTCTGGACGATGCCTCCTTCAAAAATAAAGCGGCCCATCGGTTTTAATGGACAACTTCCTATCAAAGTTCTATGTAAGAGAGGCAAAACGTATAGCTAAAAAGAACCCGGCCATCGTTCTCAGACAGCTGGGTTCTCTCGTATTTTTTTGACAACCTGCATTTGACAGTCAGTGTTCCATTTCGTCAATCAGCTTTTGGACTTCCTCCACGGAAAGCCCCACCAGCTGTGCGACAGTTGTCAGCGGCATATTCATCTTCAGGGCGTTCCGAATCATGTCTTTGCGCTCCTGTTGCTGGCCTTCCGCACGGCCTCTGTACTCACGCTCATCGCCGTATTTTCTTACTGCTTCGCACATACGAGTGATTCCCTCCTGTTCTTCTTGGTCCGCGAGGAGCGGACGGGCTTATCACTACCCGCCATAGCCGCTCAATTCATTATACGATGGCAAAATAGGTATCAATCAGCGCACAGAGAATGTAGAAAAAGACGCTAAGTACAAGCCATCGCATATGCTTTCGAGTGAATCTGGTCATACAGATCATTGTGCATATCTCCTTTTTGAACACTTGCAGCACTTGCAATAGATAAATTTAATAACATTATTCAGAATGTTATTGTCCATCATCATCCTAATTCGCAAGGGACTCTTATTATAATACTGCTCTCCTCATTTGTCAAGATATTTTTATTATTTACGGGTTATAATAGAAAAAACAAAGGAATGGAGGGACGCCCTTGCACCCATATCGTATCGACGAAATCAACATCACACAGTTTGTCCAACACCTTCTGCCGTCGCTTGTTGACGCCTTTTTGAAAAATGCCGATCTGCCGGGCATATTCCCGTTCGGTCAGACGCTCAAAATACAGGGCTTGGATCAGCTCCACATCCTGTTTGGGGAGCATGGCGAGGTATTGATGCAGCTCTCTGCACAGGATATTGTGAATCGCAGAATCCTCAACAGATTCGGAGTCCATATCGGGAATCATTTCTTCACCGAGCAGCTCGTTGGTATCCAAATCACTGTATAAGACTTTGCCATTTCGTGTGTCTTTTTCGTCCAAAGTACGGGTGTGACGCTCTATGCTGTAATAGGCGCGGTAAACTTCTTCGCTGACTTCCACCAGAATCCCATCTACGCGAATCCGGTAACTTTTGTTATCTGCCATATGAAAAACCTCCGTAATCTCAAAATTTTGATGGAAAATGAAAAATTCGAGATTACGGGTACCTGGCGATGTAAGCTTCCCAACCCACGCCGGTCCTCCCTGCCCGGACAAAAAAGGCTGGGAACACAGCATCGTGTTCCTGGCAAACTCCTGCCGCCATATTTGCGACAGGAATTGAAAAGAGCCCGGACCGCTAATCAGCAATTCGGGCTCTTAAGGAATCCTATTCATTTGAGCATACCTGCCACTGTACCCAGTATAGCAGGTTAAAAATCGGAAGGGAGTAGGGATTTGGTCGGGATTCAGTCGGGAAATCGTCGGGGTACTTCATCCATCAGTTCCGGTATCGCATAACCGAACAGGCAGATCGAAAAAAGATAGATTGCTTCTCTTTTGCGGTCGTAGAAAACGCTGCGCTCCATGTTCAGTTCGTCTAAAAGCTCTTTTTCTGTACTGTTAATCCGGTAGATAAACTGTTTCGTGAGGATTTCGTAGTACAACTCACCGCGGTTTGGATACCGCTTTAAGCGCAGCAGCGCCCGACCGATAACCTCCACCAGCATCCTGCTCTGGACAACACAGCAGACTTTTTCTTCGAATTCCTGCAAATCTATGTCAGGAGCAAAATTTTCCAGATAACATAAGCCGGCCTCCAGATCCTGATCCCCGAGTTCCCAGGCATAGTTTCGCAGATCTTCTGCCCGTTCGCTCAGCACCCAGACCACGTCCCGATAGATTTTGAGGAGCAGCTTGCTTTTGTGGAAGACAGCTTCACTGTCCAGACCAAGTGCTGACAACTGGCTATAGCACTTTCGAATGGTTGTACTCTCTTTCCTCATACTTTCCTCCATTCTTGTCCGCAGCCTTGCGAACATTCAGGGTAAAAAATATATTATTCCAATTGAGCAGGGAGAGACTCCCTTTATCTCAATATGAATACGTGGGTCAGGCGTACCAGAGTATGAGCGGATATACATTGTCTGTTTCAAAAAGTGTTCTATTTCAATTAGAGAATATTTGTTTTAAACTGTCAATATATTTTTAAAAATAATAGGACAAAAATTTTGGTATTCATTACAAATGCAATTTGGGCAAGAAGTTATGAATACAGCATAGGATCATAATGAATATAAATAGGAAATATACCTTTTGGCATATATGTTGCCATGGAATACTAAGCTACAATGAAATCATGAGAAGAAGGTGCGCGATGTCTGGGATGCGGTTATACTGTGGATAAATGCAATTGTGAAACATTTATTTCTTCAGGAAAATAAGAATTGTTAAAGTTGCACTTTGTAAGATAGTATTAACAAATAGCATAAAATATAAAGAATGTGCATGCTGAACGAAAAAGGTTCTGACACCGCTTTGTTTCTACCGTCTTTCGCGCTGGAGAAGTTACCTGCCTGATAGGCCCAAACGGTGCGGGAAAAACCACATTGCTGAAATGCTTGGCCCATCTGCTGCAGCCCAAAAAGGGAACGGTATGGATTCAAGAGCAGGAACTTTCTCAGATAAAGCCCAGGAACTTAGCAAAAATTCAGTCCTATGTCCCTCAGAACGGCAGCGTGACCTTTCCCTTGACAGTATACGAATATGTGTGCCTGGGACGCCGGCCCTATATCGAATGGAGCCTTTCACGAAACGATTGTGCGATCGTGGAAGAATCCATGCAATATATGGAGGTTTCCGCTATGCGGGAAAAGTATTTGGATGAATTGAGTGGAGGAGAGCGTCAAAAGGTCATGCTGGCGCGTGCTTTGGCACAGCAGCCGGAGATATTGCTGTTGGACGAGCCAACGTCTGCCTTGGACATTTGCCATCAATTGGAAGTAATGGAACTGATTCGGCGGATTGCAGCGGAAAAACACTGTGCAATGATTTTGGTTATGCATGACCTTTCGCTTGTATACCGGTATGCGGACCAGGCAATTATGATGAAAGACGGCGGTATTTGGGTGGCCGGTTCCCCTGCACAGACTATGACGGTTGAAAATCTGCGTGTGGTATACGGGATAGAGTCGGTTTTTGTTCCAACGGATTACGGCCCAGTTTTGATTCCGCTTTATAGTACAGAAAAAGGAGGATCAGGATGCACTATGGAGTAGATTTGGGCGATATGCAGAAGCTGTGGCGGACTGCCCTGTACGAAAGGGATGGAAGCTGCAGTGAGCGAAGCAGGGATGATGCCGCCGAACGACAGTTTTGGCATAATTATTTTCAGAACAAAAGTGACAATTCCCCAGATGCGTATTCAATTCCTATTGCGTCAGCAGTTACGGAAATCCTCAGGTCCCAAAAGCCGGATACAATTCTGGAAATTGGTCCTGGGTGGGGAAATTATACGTTCTCTCTTGCTTCTTTATGCCGTGAGTTAACCTGCCTGGATATATCGCCGGATGTGCTGGAATACCTGGCAAATACCGGAAACCAAAAAAATATTCAGAATATCCAAGCGATCTGTTCCAAATGGGAAGATGCTGTTTTGCCGCAAAAATATTCGGCAGTATTTGCCTATAACTACTTTTACAGAATGCTGGATATAAAAAGCTGCTTGCAAAAGATTCAGGAAGCTGCTGATTTTCACGTGATCGGAATGACAAGCGGGCCTGAACAGCCATATTTTAAGGATTTTGAAAGGGAATTAGGCGTTTCGATTAACTGGCATCGATTTGATTACATCTATTTGACCAACATTTTGTATCAGATGGGGATTGACGTCAACTGCAAGGTAGTTCCGCTTAGCCGGACTTATCAATATCCTACGATAGAAGATGCGGTAGAAAAAGAGTGCGGCCGGATTTTGGACAAGCAATACAGTAGAAGTAAAGCCTGTGAAATATTGTCAAGGTATTATAAGCCTGTTGGGAGTACATTACAGTTTGTCCATCATTTTTGCGGCGCAATTCTTTTCTGGTAAATAGTAAAGAACTGATTTAAAAGCCCCCCAATCAAGTTATCGCTGTAATGTCTCTACATTAAATATTCCATTTATGCCATATCCATTCCATTTTTTTGAAACGGAGCAGGAACGTCATCATCGTCCCTGCTCCGTACTTTTATCGCTTTTAGCATGAAAAAAACTTGGTAAAATAAATCAGTGGAGGGCAGGTAATAGAAAGGGAAAAAGAATCCGCTTCCCTCAAAAACAATTTTTGGATATTTATAAGAAATGTGAAGAAGCCTCCAATTTATTGTAAGCCTTAAGGAAGCAAATAAAAACTGGCTTACCAGTTGCAGGGTAAGTAATGCGATGATATTTACAGTACCACTTTCAGGAGTTGGCAAATACCCCCCTCTGGGGCCTGAGCAAACCACTGGGAAACAAGTGGTTATGATTGAGAATTTTTACTGGACAGCTTTCCGATACTCCCTTGGGCTTTGTCCGTAATATTTTCGGAAAACTGTCGAGAAATATCCGGATGATGAAAAACCGCATTGTTCAGCAATTTCATCAATCGAAAAGCGGGATGTTTTTAATAAAGTTTGCGCCTGCTCCAACCTCTTCCGCGTGATATATTCCGAAAAGCTCTCCTGCATATTTTCTTTGAATAACTGACATAAATAGCAGCGATTGACGTATATCTGTGCCGCTACCCGCTCCAGAGAAAGTTTTTCCGCCAAATGGGTTTGGATAAACTGGCAGGCTTCTGCAATATGATGATTGCAGTCCTTTGCCATGCATTGGTAATAGGAAAAAAGCAATCGCCTTGCTTCTTCATGGAGTTTAATGGAATCATCATTCAAGCGGAAGGATCGAAAGTTATCGTAACAGCATTGGCAAAAGGAGCAATTATGCAGAAACAAAAAATAATGATAGAAACAATGATTAAGCGAATACAAAAAAATTCTTTCATAAGTACCGGTTTCCATGCTGGAATTGTTGGTAATCTGGTTGATTTTTTCTTCCAGCAAATGAAAAGAAGATTGCAAATCTCCTGAAAACAGCTTTTCGCAAATTTCCTTGTGATTGAAAAGAATTTCCATTTGTTTTGGATCCATCTGAATCGTCGCCCCTTTGATGCAGCAGTTTTTTGCAATATATTAGAAGTATTCCTAAACATTTTTAAGGTTTTGGCGTTTCGAGTATGCTATAATATGTTTTGCAAAAGTTAGACAAAGCGAACTATATTCATTATAACATATTGTATCGGCTTGTCAAGTTTTTGATCGTGAAAAAAGAAAGGCGGAACATAATGCGGAAAATTGCAATTTATGGAAAAGGCGGGATTGGAAAATCCACTACAACCTCCAATTTGTCAGCGGCGCTGGCTGAAATGGGGTATAAAGTCATGCAGGTTGGATGTGATCCAAAGGCAGATTCCACCAAGACTGTCATGGGCGGACAAAGAATTCCCACGGTTTTGGAACAGCTTCGGCTGAAGGGAGATGAATTGGCTCTTTCGGATATTGTGTTTACAGGTTATGGCGGCGTCCTGTGCGTAGAGTCAGGCGGCCCTACTCCGGGGATTGGCTGCGCTGGAAGAGGGATTATTTCGGCCTTTGAAAAGTTGGAGGAACTGAATGCTTTTGGAGTGTATAAACCCGATATTGTCATTTACGATGTTTTGGGAGATGTGGTCTGCGGCGGTTTTGCCATGCCAATCCGGGAAGGGTACGCAAGAGAAGTTTTTATTGTATCTTCCGGCGAGATGATGTCCCTTTATGCTGCCAACAATATTGCCCAGGCCATCCGTAATTTTGGAAAACGGGGATATGCCCGTCTGGGCGGGCTGGTTCTCAATGCCAAAAACATTGAGAATGAACAGGAGATCGTTTCCCGGGCAGCGGCGGAAATCGGGACGGAGATCATCCAGTATGTTCCCCGGTCGCCGGACATTCAGGCGGCGGAGGCAAAAGGAAAAACGGTATTTGAAGGCCTGGAAAATTCCCACATGCATGAGGTGTACCGGAATTTGGCCAGCCGGGTTTTGGAATTAAGCCGGGATATTCCAGCAGAACAGGCAGTGTCATGATGAAAGGATGTTTTCATGAATAAGTTTCTTGCTCGTATTTTACCGGTAATGCTGGCCGCCGGATTACTGGCTGCCTGCGGACAAGGCGACGGCGCTTCTGCAGAAAGCAGTGTTTCCCAGGAAAGTGAATCTCCTGTTGCGGCGGAATCTGCCTTGGAAGAAAAAAACACAGCTTTTTCGATTGCATATCCAAGCTATATGCAGGAAAGCGAAGGAGAAGTATTGACGCTTGATCAACGTCCGGAAGACATTGTGGTGCTTTCCAATTCTGCACTGCAAATCCTTATTCGCTGTGAACAACAGCCAATCGCTGTGACAGAGCCCACCAGTTTTGTAGAATATCCCGATTGGGTAGCGGATTTGCCGGTTATTTCCACCGGGAAAAGCACGCTGGATACAGAAACCGTCATCTCTATGGAACCGGATCTGGTGATTATGGGAGTACATCTGAAAGAGGATTACGGCGCACAATTAAACGAAGCGGGCATTCCGGTTTATTATACCAGCGAAGGCCCCTCCATTACCTATGAAGAAGTGAAAGAAGAGGCCATTGCTCTTACCAGGTCCTTTGGGACAGAGGAACAGGCTGCCCAAGTGGAAGCAGATTTTGAAACAGTGGAAAAACGGGCGGCAGAATTTCAATCTGTCATGGAAGCAAAAGAGATGATGATCCTTTTTGGCGCACCGCCCTCCTATCAGCAAACCTCAAAGGGGTATCTGGGCAGCATTCTTAATATGCTTCCTTTTGAAAATTTGTCCGATACTTTGGTGGACCCGGAAAGCCGCACCACACCGCTGGATTTGGAAAAATTAGTGGAACTGAATCCGGAGGTATTGTTCGCCATATCCCCTACCGCGCCTTCTGCGGATACCTTAAAACAGGTCTATGAGGAGGAATTCGCCAAGAATCCTGATATCTGGAATAATCTGCAAGCAGTTCAAAACGATAATTTGATCTGGCTTTCCAGCGAGTATGTCACATCCAAGGGGATTCATATTATCAATACCATGAATACGCTAATGGATATGCTGGAAGAAAAATTTGGATCATAAGAAAGGATGTTTTATCATGTTTAAACGAATGATGATTGGCCTTTTGGCTGTCTCCATGTCCCTTAC
>CALXIG010000231.1 GCA_944388305.1 uncultured Clostridia bacterium | reverse complement strand
GAAAGTATTGGCTATGATTGAAGAAGTAAAAGCTCTGACCGTTCTGGAGCTTGCTGAGCTTGTCAAGGCACGGGAAGAGGAATTCGGCGTTTCCGCCGCTGCCGCGACTGTCACTGTTGCCGCCGGCGCTGCTGCTCCCGCTGAGGAGGAGAAGACTGAATTCGACGTCGTTCTCACCGAGATCGGCGATGCGAAGACCGCTGTCATCAAGGCTGTCAAGGAGATCACCGGCCTGGGCCTGAAAGAGTCCAAGGAGATCGTCGACAACGCTCCCAAGGCTGTCAAGACCGGCGTTTCCAAGGCGGATGCCGAGGAAATGCAGAAGAAGCTGGAAGCTGCCGGCGCGAAGGTCGAGCTCAAGTAAGTTTCCTGCACATGGCGCACTGCGGACACATTCCCCCAAGCGGGAATGTGTCCTTTTTATGCAGATAACAGCCCCGGTTGTTTTTTGAAACACCGGGGCTGTTTGCAGCTATCTCTCACGCCGCGCTACAGACGGCGGAGCCTTTTGAAAAATGATGTCAGCAGCGCGGCGGATTCCTCCGCCAGAACGCCGCCGGTCACTTCGGGGTGGTGGTTGAACGGCTCACGGAAGAGGTCGGTGACGCTGCCGCAGCAGCCCGCCTTGCGGTCGGACGCGCCGTAGACCACCCGCCGGATACGGGCGTTGATGATCGCCCCCGCGCACATGGGGCAGGGCTCCAGCGTGACGTAGAGGGTCGCCTTGTGCAGCCGCCAGCCGCCCAGCTTCCGGCACGCCTCCTCGATGGCGAGAATCTCCGCATGAGCGGTGGCGCGCCTGTCGAGCTCCCGCCGGTTGTAGGCGGCGGCAATTACCTCCCCCTCCCAGACCAGGACCGCCCCGATGGGCGTTTCCTGCTGGGCGGCGGCAAGTTCGGCCTGCTCGAGGGCAAGCCGCATGTATGCTTCATCTTCCAGACGGGTCGCCATGACATCCTCCTAACCGATATACTGCATGTAACCGGCCGCCTGGATGACCCAGAGGACAATCGCGATCACCACAAAGGCATTGCCGAAAAACCGGAGCAGTTTGCGGGAAATCCGCGTCGCAGTGTGCCCGCTGCTCAAAATAAAGGGGTTGCCGTCCATCCGGCAGAACTGGATGAAGCTGAGCAGGCCCAGGGCCAGAATCACCAGAAACAGGCAGCTGCTGAAGAAGGTGGACAGCGCGCCGGGGAACAGCCGCGGCAGACAGTCCACCGCGAAATTCAGCAGAATGCAGGCAAACCGCGCGGTCACCGCGGTCCAGAGCGAGCCGCTGCGGATGACAAAATACGCCAGCACCAGTCCCAGCACAAAGGAGCGCAGATCGCGCGTAAAGGTGTAGTGAATGAGCCCAAACGCCGCCGAGGAAGCGACAATCGCAAAGGAATCCCCAAACTGCCGCATGGATCGGAGAATATATCCCCGGAAGAGCAGCTCCTCCAGCAGGGCAGGCAGAAAAAGCCGGATCAGATACACCGCCACCGCGGCGGGAGCAGCGGGAAGACTGTTGTCCGGCGAAAGAGAGAGTATCCCCAGCTGCAACAGCCCTCCGGAGAGCAGATTCCCCCCCAGATAGAAGAGAACCCACACTGCCAGACTGATGGCGGTACCGGTGCTCATAAGGTGGGGCGTCGGACGGCGGAATAAAGAGACCGGACGGCGGCGCTTCGGGCGCAGCAGCGCCGCCGCAACCAGCAGCGGCAGCAGCATGGAGAGCGCATAGAGCAGCAGCGACCGGAGCTGGAGGTACAGCACCTGAATTCCCGCCGCAGCGTAGGAGCCTTCGGTCAGATAGAGGAAGGGGGCCAGCAGCAGATTGAGCAGAATCTGGACCGGATAGTCAAACAGCGAGGGAAGCACCAGAATTCCCACCAGAATGATGCCCACCACCGCGGCATTTTTCCAGATGTCCCGGTTCTCCCGCTGCCAGGGGTCCTCCCGGACAAACCCGTACCCGTTGACATAAATGTGGTCGGCGGAAGGCGGCGTTTCTCCCCCGTTCTGCCAGTAATTCATACCAAAACCTCCCAAACATGATTTCCAGAAGATACGACTTTATTTTATCACGCCGAATGCAAAAATGATAGAGAGGTTTTGTAAATATTCTGCGGCATTTCCGGCTATTGCCGCCTTTCGGAGCCGGACGCCTCCTCCGCGTCTTTCCGGCCGCGGGAGATCCGCGCCACCAGGCCCGACAGGGCGAGCAGGCCGGCCAGGTTCGGCAGCACCATCAGCCCGTTGAAAAGGTCGGACAGATTCCAGACCAGATCCACCTTGAGGGTGGAACCCAGCATCACAAACAGCACCACGATCACCGCGTAAACCCGGACCGCCTTCGCGCCGAAGAGGGCCTTCACATTGATCTCGCCGAAAAAGTACCAGCCGATGATGGTGGAAAAGGCGAAGAAAAACATGCAGACAGCGATAAAGGCCCCGCCAAAACTGCCGAACACCCCGTCAAAGGCGCTCTGCGCGAGGGTCGTCCCCGATTCGCCGGACGGAATCAATCCGGAGGTGATGATGACCAGTGCGGTGAGGGTGAGGACGACAAAAGTGTCGATGAACACGCCGATCATCGCGATGACGCCCTGGTCCTCCGGTTTGTCCACCCTGGCCATGGCGTGCGCGTGCGGGGTGGAGCCCATGCCGGCCTCGTTGGAAAACAGGCCGCGCGCCACGCCGTAGCGCATCGCCTCCCGGACGGTTACCCCCGCGACGCCGCCCGCAATGGCCTGCGGCTCAAACGCGAGAACAAAGATCTGCCGGAAGGCGCCCGGCACTGCATCATAACGGAGCGCCAACGCAATGAGGCATCCCACAATGTAAAACACCGCCATGACCGGCACCAGCTTTTCTGTGACCGAGGCGATCCGCTGCACGCCGCCGATAAAAATGAAGCCCGCAATCAGCGCCACCACAACGCCGACCGCCAGCGGCGGAATGCCAAAGGCGTTGTAAAAGGCGTCCCCAATCGAGTTGGACTGCACCATATTCCCCATAAAGCCGAGGGCGAGGATGAGGGCAACCGAAAAGAATGCGGCCAGGATCCGCCCAAATTTTCCCCGAAAGGCCGCGCGAATGTAGTAAATCGGGCCGCCGGTGACGTGGCCGTCTTTTACAGTACAGAATTTTTGCGCTAGAATCGCCTCGCTGTATATTGTCGCCATGCCAAAAAAGGCGCTGACCCACATCCAGAAAATTGCACCCGGGCCGCCGGAAGCGAGGGCGGTTGCGCAGCCGGTAATGTTGCCGGTGCCGACCTGGGCCGCAATGGCGGTCGTCAGCGCCTGAAAGGAGCTCATGCCCTCCCTGCCGGCCTTTTTCCCGTGCAGGCTGAACCCGCTGAAGAGGCGCCGCATTCCTTCGCCGAATTTGCGCACCTGCACAAATCGGAGGCGGATGGTAAAATAGATTCCGGTGCCGCACAGGACAAAAAGAAGAATGTTATTCCACACAAAATCGCTGATGGTTTTGACAAGCTGTTCCGCAAACTCCATTGGTTTGACCGTCCTTTCTCTTCCACTCGGACCGGCACGGCGGAATATGCGAAAAACCGGGCCGGGAGAAACCCCGGTCCGGCCCTGAAAAAATCCGCAGCTTCTGCGGGCTTTCCACTCTGTCCTTTTGCCTGAGAGATTCGCTTGCGCTTGCACCTTCGGCACCCATTTTCAAACGGGATTCTCCAGAGCCACATCCGTTCATAGTCCCTATCCCTGACGGGACGCCTGAGAGTGTCGCTCCTTCGGCAAGCAGCGCGCCGCTTTTTCCTACAAACTTCCTTTGTGCTGATTCGATTGTCTGTTTCCTATTTTAGCGAATTCTCCGCACAAAGTCAAGTGTCCGTAGAATGCGAACGGCCGTTTCTGTGTTTTATACAAAAATCTGTCAGAATCTTCTGAAATTCCATTCAGCCGCGAAAGGTAATCACGCCGTCGCGAATGGAGTCCACAATGGCCAGAGACTGGAGATTGACCCCCTGCTCCCGCAGCAGCCTGCCGCCGTCCTGGAACCCCTTTTCGATGACGATGCCGCAGCCCACAAGGGTTGCGCCGGACTGCCGGACAATCTCCATCAGGCCCTTAAGCGCCTGGCCGTGCGCGAGAAAATCGTCCAGAATCAGGACGCAGTCCCGCTCATCGAGATACTTTTTGGAAACCTCCACCTCAAACCGGGTGCCGCGGGTGTAGGAATCGACCGGAACGCTGTACAGCTCGCCGTCGAGGTTTTTGGATTTCGTCTTTTTGGCGAAGACCACGTCGGCGTTGCCGAAATACTGCGCCGCAATCGCCGCAATTCCGATGCCGGAGGCCTCAATCGTCAGAATTTTGTTAATTTCCGGCTGGGGGAAACGGCGCCGGAACTCCTTGCCAATCTCCTGCAGGAGCGAGATGTCCATCCGGTGGTTCAGAAAACTGTCCACCTTGAGCACACCGCCCTCCTTCACCTTTCCGTCCCGCAGGATGCGCTCTTTCAAAAGCTGCATAAGCCCGTCCTCCTTTCGCTGATGCCGCTGTGGGTCCATGACGGCAAGCCCGGCATGGAAATGTTCTCAAACAGGGCCGCAAGACCCCGGGGGCAGCCCCGCGCTTCCGCAAGGAAGCGTTTGAGGTTATTATAACACGTTTCCCCGCGTTTGACAATCCTCGCGGGATAGCGGAACCGCTATTCAGTTTTTTTTCTGTAACCTGTCAAAATTTTTGAAATTCCGGGGAAATCCATTTACAAACATAGCGTATACGCTATAATAAAGGTAGAAGAATCGCCGCCCTTGCTGCAACTTTTTGAAAGGATGGATTGGATATGAAAGAAACGCTCAAAATCGGCGTCATCGGTTTGGGTGGACGCGGCTACAGCCTGATGACCACCGTCATGCTCCCCCGCCCCGAAATTCAGGTGCTGGCCGTCTGCGACCTCTATGAGGACCGCAGGCAGAAGGCCGCCGACAAGGTGAAGGAGGAACGCGGCGTCGAACCGCTCTGCACCGCGGACTACCGCGAAGTGCTCGCCATGCCCGAGCTGGACGCTGTCATCGTCTCGACCTCCTGGGCGGACCACGTTCACATCGCCATCGCCGCCATGAAGGCCGGCAAGTATGTCGCGACTGAGGTCGGCGGCGCCTACTCCCTCGACGAGTGCTGGGAGCTGGTCCGCACCCACGAGGAAACCGGCGTGCCCTGCATGATGCTGGAAAACTGCTGCTACGGCCGCGATGAGCTGATGGTTCTCAACATGGTCAAAAAGGGCCTGTTCGGCGAAGTGGTCCACTGCCAGGGCGGCTACCGGCACGATCTGCGGGATGAGGTCTCCTTCGGCCGGGAAAACCGGCACTACCGGCTGGTCAACTACCAGAACCGCAACTGCGAAAACTACCCCACTCATGAGCTCGGCCCGATCGCCAAGGTGCTGAATATCAACCGTGGCAACCGGATGCTCACCCTGAACTCTGTCGCCTCCAAGGCGGCCGGCCTGCATGATTATCTGATGCGGGAGAAGGGGCCGGACTACGACCTCTCCAGCTGCAACTTTGCCCAGGGTGACGTCATCACCACCATCATCAAGTGCGCCCATGGGGAGACCATCACCCTCACCCTCGACACCACCCTGCCGCGCCCCTATTCCCGTGCCTTCCACGTCCAGGGCACCCGCGGCATGTACATGGAGGACAATCAGAGCATCTTCCTCGACGGCGTCAACAACGAGTACCACTTCAAGTGGAAGGAGCAGTGGGGCAACGCCGAGCAGTTCCGCGAACAGTACGAACATCCCATCTGGAAGCAGTATCTGAAGGAAGGGGTCGTCGGCGGACACGACGGCATCGACTGGCTGGTCTTCGGCGCCTTCTTTGATGCGGTAAAGCGCGGTGTCCAGACCCCCATCGACGTCTACGATATGGCCGCCTGGATGAGCATCACGCCCCTCTCTGAGGCTTCCATCGCGATGGGCGGTGCGCCGGTCGCCATCCCCGACTTCACCAACGGCCGCTGGATCAACCGCGAGCCTGCCCCCGAGGGGCATTACCGGCTCGATGCGGTCTGCGAGTAAATGGACTCTCCCCCATAAAAATCGACAGGCAGGCGGAAAAACCGCCTGCCTGTTTTTTCTGTGATGTCAGGCCAGCGCCGCAGTGATCTGCCCGGCAACCAGTGCCGCCTGCACCTCCCGCCCGGATTCCAGATAGTGGTATCCGTCCACCGCGCGGTATTCGGGGTGGTGCAGCATGGGGGTGTAGAGATCGTTGACCGGCAGGCCGTACTGCGCCGCCAGCCTGCGCACCGCCTCATTGCGAGCGCAGACCACCGCGTTCAGCGGGTCGAGCGTCTCCGGGCGATCCGGCGCGGTGATGGGAGTGGAGAGGGCGAGAATCACCTTCGGACAGAGGCGCAGCAGGGAGAGAAGGGTCCGCTCATAATACTTTTCGTATATTTCAATCGAAAAATCCCGCCCGTGCAGTCCATGATTGAAGTGGATGCAGGCGTAGGGGTAGGCTTCGGCGTAAAGGGCCAGTTCCTTCTCAAAAAAGGGATCGGCCGCAAAGCGGGAAGTCGCAAACTGGTCGAGGTAGACCTGCCCGGCGAGCAGCTGCTGCGTCCGGTCGCGGTAACCGCAGAGAATCGAGTCCCCGACCGCCAGAACGCGGGGCAGGTCTCTGCTGTTTGCCTGCTCCCACCAGGTGCGGGTCCATTCAAGAGGTTCGCGTTTCATCATGATCGTCATCCTTTCTCCGGTTCCGGGGCCGCGCAGTTTTGCGGACCCACCGGCGGTAAAGCAGCATCGACAGAACGCTCAGCGCCGCCATGCCTCCCGCGCCCACCCAAAAGAGCGGAGACGACGGGTCGGCGAGGCTGTCTCCCAGCAGCGTTCCGGCCAGAAGAGCGGGAAACATGCCCGCCAGTCCGCCGAACAGACAGGGCCGCCACGGCAGCCGGCTGGCGCCCAGATACATACTGACCACGTCCCCCGGCAGAAATCCCAGCATCCGCAGAAAGAAGGAGAAAAACCACGGGCTGCCCCACTGAAAGTCCCGCAGGCGGCGCGCCTTCGGCCAGCGGCGGAAAATCCCCTCCGCCAGTTCCGTCCCGGCCAGCCTCCCCAGACCGTAAGGAAGCAGCAGCGCCGCCGCAGTTCCGGCCAGATTGAGCAGGATGGCCGGAACGATGGGGAAGAGCAGCCCGCTCAGGGCGTAGAGAACGAGGATGGGGAAGACGATGGAGAGGGATTTGAGGGCAAACAGCAGCAGGAGAAAGAGCGCCGCAGGCAGCGCCTCCTCCGGCGCAAGGGCAAGGAGGGTTTCCAGAGAAAAACAGTCCCGCCAGCGCAGCGCCAGCAGCACAATCGCCGCGACAGCTGCCGCCGGCAGCCACCGCAGCAACAGCGCCGCCATTCTTTTCTTCCGTTCCACCGTCACGCCTCCTTCCGGCCGCATTGGCAAATCCCCCGCGCTGCGTGTACAGCGCGGGGGAGATTCGTTTGCCGCTCTTTTTATTTCTCAATCAGGCTCTGACCGTCCATTTCAGCGGGTTTGGGAAGGCCCATGATCTCCAGCATGGTGGGAGACAGGTCGGCCAGGCGGCCGCCCTCCTTGAGCTTGCAGGGATATCCCACGACAGCCAGCGGAACGGGATTGGTGGTGTGGGCGGTGAAGGGTTCGCCGTCGGTGTCGATCATCTTCTCGGCGTTGCCGTGATCGGCGGTGATGAGAGCCACGCCGCCGGCTTTGAGCACCGCATCCACCGTGCGGCCGACGCAGGTATCGACCGCTTCCACCGCCTTGACGGCGGCGGCCTCGATGCCGGTGTGACCGACCATGTCGCAGTTGGCGTAGTTTAAGATAATCATGTTGTACTTGCCGGACTCGATGGCTTCCACCACCGCGTCAGTGACCTCATAGGCGCTCATCTCCGGCTTTAAGTCGAAGGTCTCCACATCGGGGGACTTGATGAGGATGCGGTCCTCGCCGGGGAAGGTCTTTTCCTCGCCGCCGTTGTAGAAGAAGGTCACATGGGCGTACTTCTGGGTCTCGGCGATGCGCAGCTGGGTCAGCCCCTTGAGGCTGACATACTCGCCCATCGTCATGGTGAGCTGTTCGGGCGGGAAGGCCACCTCCACGTTGGGCATGGTGGCGTCGTACTGGGTCATGCAGACGTAATGGAGCTTGAAGAAGCCTTTTTTCCGCTCAAAGCCCTTGAAATCCGGATCCACATAGGCGCGGGTGATCTGCCGGGCGCGGTCGGGGCGGAAGTTGAAGAAGATAACGGAATCGCCCTCGGCGATCATGCCCTCCCTGTCCAGAACGGTGGGGACCATGAACTCGTCGGTGACGCCCTCCTCGTAGGACTTTTTGATGGCGCCAACCGGGCAGCAGCCCTCGACGCCCTCGCCGTAGACCATCGCGGCGTAGGCTTTCTCCACGCGGTCCCAGGCGTTGTCGCGGTCCATCGCGTAGAAACGGCCCATCACAGTGGCGACCTTGCCGACGCCGATGCGCTCCAGCTCCTTCACCAGCTGTTCCATGTACTCCGCGCCGGAGGTGGGGGGCACATCGCGCCCGTCGAGCAGGGCATGGACGAAAATCTTCTCCACGCCCATATCTTTGGCCATCTCGACGAGGCCGATGAGGTGCTCGATGTGGCTGTGAACGCCGCCGTCGGAGAGAAGGCCGATAAGGTGCAGCGCCTTGCCGTTTTTGACGCAGTTTTCCATCGCGCCCACCATGGCGGGATTTTTACGGATGGAGCCGTCTTCGATGGCCTTGGAGATCTTCACCAGCATCTGGTAGACGACCCGGCCGGCGCCGATGTTGGTGTGGCCGACCTCGGAGTTGCCCATCTGCCCGGCGGGCAGGCCCACGTCCAGGCCGCTGGCGGCGATGAGGGTGTGGGGACATTCGGAAAAGATCTTGTCGAGGTTGGGTTTTTTCGCGTCGGCGATGGCGTTGCCCTTTTTGTCGGGGTTATAGCCAAAGCCGTCCATGATAATCAAAGCAACAGGTTTTTTCATGCGGATTTCCTTTCTCAGCGGATGGCGGCTCAGCCTCTGGTGGCGGCTTCCACGATGGCGGCGAAGTCGGGGGCCTTCAGGGAAGCGCCACCGATGAGACCGCCGTCGACGTCGGGCTGGGCGACCAGCTCAGCCGCGTTTTTCGCCTTCATCGAACCGCCGTACTGGATAGTGATGCCGTCGGCCGCATCCTTGCCGTAGAGCTTTTCAATGGTGGCGCGGATGACGGCGCAGACCTCGTTCGCCTGCCCGGCAGTGGCAGTCTTGCCGGTGCCGATAGCCCAGACGGGCTCGTAGGCGATGATGACGTTCTTCAGCTCTTCGGCGGTCACGCCCTTGAGGGCGATCTTGGTCTGCATGGCGACCAGCTCGTCGGTGATGCCGTTTTCGCGGTCGGCAAGCATCTCGCCGACGCAGAGGATGACCTTCAGGCCGGCAGCCAGGGCGGCGCGGGTGCGCTTATTGACCGTCTCGTCGGTCTCGCCGAAGTACTGGCGGCGCTCGGAGTGGCCGATGATGACGTACTCGACGCCCATTTCGGCGAGCATGTCTGCAGAGATCTCGCCGGTGAAGGCGCCGGATTTCTCAAAGTGGCAGTTTTCCGCGCCGACCTTGACGTTGGAGCCCTTCGCGGCCTCCAGTACGGTCTCCAGGTTGGTAAAGGGCACACAGGCGACGACCTCGCAGCCGGCGTCCGCCACCAGCGGCTTAATGGCCTCGATGAGCTCCTTCGCTTCGGGGCGGGTCTTGTTCATTTTCCAGTTGCCGGCGATAACGGCTTTGCGCAGCGCTTTATTCATGATGAGTTCCTCCTGAATGGTGAATTTTCTCCATGCCAATACAGGGGTCCAGAAACCTGAACCCCTGTGCGGCAGTGATTATTTATCGTTGATGCAGGTGATGCCGGGCAGTTCCTTGCCTTCCAGGTATTCCAGAGAAGCGCCGCCGCCGGTGGAGATGTGGGTCATCTTGTCGGCGTAGCCGAGCTGGATGACAGCCGCAGCGGAATCGCCGCCGCCGATAACGGTGGTCGCGTCAGCTTCCGCCATAGCCTTGGCCACAGCCAGGGTGCCGGCCGCAAGGGTCGGGTTCTCAAACACGCCCATCGGCCCGTTCCAGACGATGGTCTTGGCTTCCTTGACGGCAGAAGCGAAGAGCTCCTGGGTCTTGGGTCCGATATCAAGGCCCATCATGTCCGCGGGGATCTTGTTGGCATCCACATAGGAAACCTCGATCTGCGCGTCGATGGGATCGGGGAAGCTGGCCGCAACGGCGGTATCCACAGGCAGAAGGAGCTTCACGCCCTTCTCCGCAGCCTTGTCGAGCATGTTCTTGCAGTATTCGACCTTTTCGTCGTCGACCAGGCTCTTGCCGACCTCATAGCCCTGGGCCTTGAGGAAGGTATAGGCCATGCCGCCGCCGATGATGAGGGTATCGACCTTGTTGAGGAGGTTCTCGATGACGCTCAGCTTGTCGGAGACCTTTGCGCCGCCCAGAATGGCCAGGAAAGGCCGCACGGGGTTGTTGACGGCGTTGCCGAGGTACTGAATCTCCTTTTCCATCAGGTAGCCGACAGCGCTCTCCTTGATATAGTCGGTGACGCCGGCGGTAGAGCAGTGGGCGCGGTGGGCGGAGCCGAAAGCGTCGTTGACGTAGACGTCGGCCAGGCTCGCGAGCTCCTCGCTGAACGCGGGCAGATTCTTGGTCTCCTCCTTGCGGAAGCGGGTGTTCTGAAGCAGGACCACATCGCCGTCCTTCATCGCGGCGACGGCAGCTTTGGCGTTCTCGCCGACCACATTGTCATCGTTGGCGAAGACGACCTCTCTGCCCAGCAGCTCGCTCAGGCGGACAGCCACAGGAGCCAGGCTGAACTTCTCCTCGGGGCCGTTTTTCGGCTTGCCCAGATGGCTGCACAGAATCACGCGGCCGCCATTCTCAATGAGCTTCTGAATGGTGGGCAGAGCGGCGACGATGCGGTTGTCATTGGTGATCTTGCCGTCCTTCATGGGGACATTGAAGTCGCAGCGGACAAGAACGCGCTTGCCCTGTACGTTGAGGTCCTCTACCGTTTTTTTGTTGTACGAGGTCATGTTGGTCATCCTTCCTGATCTTGTGATTATTGTTAAAGAAAAAACAAACCTGAGTTTATTGTATCTCATTTTCACGGATTTTGCAAGAGATTTCCTGTAAAATTCCGAAAAAATAACGCTGAAAGCGGACCGGCTTTTCGCGAAACAATCGGTCATTCCGCCGAAGGGCCGTCACTTGCGCGGCTTGCCTTTGTAAACGGCGCCGAGGATGCGGTGTCCGGCGTTGATGCTGATGGCCGCGCCGATTTTGACCCGCGCCGCAGGCGGTCCGAAGAGCTTTTCCGCTTCGGCGGCCATGGCATCGGCCACCGACGGGTCGGAGCCTTCCAGGATGATGTAGGGAGTGTGCGGGATCATCTCCGCCTGCATTTTTTTGAGGAGGGCGGGAATGACCGCCTTTTCCCCGCGGACCTTGTTCACCGTGACCGACTCGCCGTTTTCGAAGGCGATGACCGGCTTAAATCCCATCAGTTCCCCCACAAAGGCGGCGGCACAGCTCACCCGGCCGCTCTTGCGGACAAATTCGAGGGAATAGGGGGCAAAAATCACCCGGCAGCAGTTGAACCAGTCCTCCAGATAGGCGAGGATTTCGGCGGGAGAAGCGCCCTTCTGCGCCTTTTTCGCCGCCTCGATCACCGGATAGCCATATCCCATTGTGTAGGTCTGGGAGTCAACAATGTAAATCTCCATCTCTCCGGCCGCCTCGGGATGCTCCTCGTAAAACTGCCGTTTGGCGAGGTGGGCGTTGCTGTTGGTGCTTGAGCCTTTCGCGTTGATGGAGACGTAGATCACGTCAGTGACGCCGTGCGCAAACAATTCGCCGTACAGCTCTCCGAACTGGTGGGCGGTGTACTGAGCGGTGCTGGGAGTTTTGGGGGAGGTTGCCAGAATCTGATAAAACTCATCCTGGGTAAAATCCTTCCGCTCGGTAAAGCTCTGGTCCCCCACAATGATCGCAAAGGGCAGAATGCGGATTCCGTACCGTTCCTCGGCCTCCTTCGGGATATCGCAGGCGGAATCGGTGACAATCTGGATCTTTCTCATACTGGTTTCTTCCATCCTTCCATCTATTCTGAACAGTCCGCGGCGTCCTCCCAGCGCAGCCGGGCGAGATTTCCCCGCGTCTCCAGGTCCGGGTAGCCCCACTGCCTGAGCGCCTCATAGGCGGCGATTGCCACCGAGTTGGAGAGGTTCAGGCTGCGCAGCGTGGGCCGCATGGGAATGCGGACACAGGCATCCGGGTGGGCGAGCAGCAGCTCTTCCGGCAGTCCGGCATCCTCCCGGCCGAAAATCAGGTAAGCGCCGTCCGGATAACGCGCATCGGAGTGGACCCGGCGGGCTTTGGTCGTAAAAAAGTAAAAGGGGCCGCTGTTTTTCCCCTCAAAATCCGCCCAGCTGTCGTAGTAGGTGATGTCAAGCAGGTGCCAGTAATCCAGCCCGGCCCGCTTGAGCTTTTTGTCGTCCACCGCAAATCCCATCGGGCGGACAATATGCAGCCGCGCACCGGTGACGGCGCAGGTTCGGGCGATATTGCCGGTATTCTGCGGAATCTGCGGCTCCACAAGAACGAGATTGAGGGTCAAAGACAGTTCCTCCCTTTTGGCTTTCTGCCTATCTTTATTATACCAAATTGCAGCAAAATAACAAGGGGCTGTTTCGGGGAATTCACAATATTTTCATATTTCCCTTTGTCTGCCTTCCGGAGGGGCGCGGCATAAACCGGCGGAAAGCGGGCAGACTAGCAGTCGAGGAGGTGATCGGATGGCGCTCATTGAAATGCGCGGAATCTGCAAAACCTACCGCGCGGGCGAGCACACTGTTGAAGCGCTGCAAAACGTCTCCCTCACCGTGGAGGAGGGAGAATTTGTCGCCGTCGTCGGCAGCTCCGGCTCGGGCAAATCCACCCTGATGAACCTGCTGGGCTGCCTCGACCTGCCCGACGCAGGCAGCTACTTTCTCGACGGCGTGGAAATTCCGGTGCAGGACGAAGCGGCGCTCTGCCGGATCCGCAACCGGAAGATCGGCTTCATCTTCCAGCACTTCCATCTGATTCCGACCCTGACGGCGGCGGAAAACATCGAGCTTCCCCTCTCCTACCGCGGCGTTCCCAGGGCGGAACGCAAACGCCTCGCCGCCGGGGCGCTGGAAAAAATGGGGCTGCTCTCCCGAGCTTCCCACCGGCCGGCGCAGCTTTCGGGCGGCCAGCAGCAGCGGGTCGCCATCGCCCGGGCCATTGCCTCCCGTCCGCCTCTGATTCTGGCGGACGAGCCGACCGGCAACCTCGACACAGCCACCGGCCGGGAAGTCATGGAAACACTCCTCGCCCTGAACCGGGAGGGCCGCACCGTCATCCTCATCACCCACGACCCCGGCGTCGCCTCCATGGCGGGGCGCATCGTCCAAATTCAGGACGGACGGATCAAAAATCCGCCCGATCCTCCCCGAATCCGCATCCCCGCACCTTCCGGCCTGTCCCGGCAATAGGATAACCCGGGGATTACATCCACGCATCCCGAAAGGAGAGACCTCCATGTCAGTCAAGCGAGGCGAAATTTACTACGCTGACCTCAGCCCGGTCGTCGGCTCGGAGCAGGGCGGCGTCCGCCCGGTTCTCATCGTCCAGAACGACGTCGGAAACCGGTACAGCCCCACCGTCATTGCGGCGGCCATCACCAGCCAGCGCGGCAAGGCGGACCTTCCCACCCACATTCCGCTCGAGGCGAAGGCGTGCGGCCTCGCCAAGAACTCCATCGTCCTCCTGGAGCAGGTCCGCACCCTGGATAAGCGCCGGCTGAAGGAGAAGATGGGCGAAATCCCCGCCGAAACCATGCAGTCGGTGGATTCTGCCCTCTCCATCAGCTTTGGCCTTTCTCCCCGTCCGCCTCATGGCGCACGATGACCTACATCCTGGCAAAAAAGCCGCCGTCCCCCGGACAGGGGACGGCGGCTTTCTGTACATTCCGGGCGGATTATTCACCCTGGGGAGCGCCGACAGGGCAGACATTGGCGCAGTTGCCGCAGTCGATGCAGGTCGCCGCATCGATCACGTACTTGCCGTCGCCTTCGGAGATCGCGCTGACAGGGCACTCGGCGGCGCAGGCGCCGCAGCTGATGCACTCGTCGCTGATTACGTATGCCATAGGAATTTACACCTCCTTACTCTTCATGCCTTTATTGTACCATATTTTCGATAAAAATCAAGGTCTGGCAGAAAAAAACTCTATTCCTCCGCCTCTCCGGGCTGTTTTTTCTCCTCACGTCCCGGCCGTCCGGCGGCATCGCGGAGGGATTTGACATCCCGGCGGTGATACTCGTTGGGAGCGGCGTCCGGCTTGCCGTCGAGCTGCACCTTCAGCGCGCCGGTGAGCAGATTGCTGTCCACCACCACGCCGCGGCCGTCCGGCGTCTGGACCACCGCGCCGTTTTTGGGCGTGATCCGCAGCAGGGATTCATAGGCATCCTGCTCGTATTTGAGGCAGCACATCAGCCGCCCGCAGGTGCCGGAGATCTTGGCCGGATTCAGGGAGAGGCCCTGTTCCTTGGCCATCTTGATAGAGACAGGCTGGAAGTCGTTCAAAAAGGTGGAGCAGCAGAAGGGCCGCCCGCAGATACCCAGACCGCCCAGCATTTTCGCCTCATCGCGGACGCCGATCTGCCGCAGCTCGATGCGGGTGCGGAAGACGCTGGCCAGGTCCTTGACGAGTTCCCGGAAGTCGATGCGGCCGTCAGCGGTAAAGTAAAAGAGAATCTTGTTGTTATCAAAGGTATATTCCACATCCACCAGATTCATTTTGAGCTTGTGGCGGGCGATTTTTTCCTCACAGATGCGGAAAGCTTCCTTCTCGCGGCGGGCATTTTCCTCGAGCTGGGCGAGATCCCGCTCGTTGGCGGGGCGGATAATCGGCTTTAAGGGGGCGACGATCTGCTCGTCCTCCACCATGCGGTTGGAAATGGCGACCGTGCCGCACTCCACCCCGCGGGCGGTCTCGACGATCACCTTCTGGCCGATGGAGAATCTTCTGCCGCCGGGCGAAAAATAATAGGTCTTTCCGGTGTTTTGAAAACGTACGCCAATAATTTCGGTCATAATCAGATACCTTTCTATCGCAGCGGGGCGAGGCCCCGAAAATATCGTGCCGGAATTCTCGCAGAGGCGCGCTATCCGCGCTCCATGACGCTGCGCAGCCCCGCGCCGAAGGCAGCGGCCGTCAGCGCCAGGTTCCCGTTGAAAGAGAGGGCTGTGCGCGCGGCGCCGGCCTGCTCATGCAGCGCCGCGGCCTGGAGCGGCGAAATCCGGCGGGCAAGCGCCTCGGCCTCCGGGTCTTGCGTCCCCGCAAAAGCACAGACAGCCACCCGCGCGAGAATCCGGTCAAAATCCCGCAGCAGGCGGTCAAAGGCGCCGCGGTCCCCCTCCAGAGGCGCCAGCGCCGCGAGGACATCGTACTCCCGGCGGCTGGTGAGGGCTTCGGCGAGGGCCGCTGCCCGCTCATATCCCTGCCGGACGGCGGGATCCTCCAAAAAGGCGCGGCTTCTGCCCAGATTTCCGCCGCCGTAAAGCAAAGCCTGCCGCCGCTCCTCCGGCCCTGCGGACGGAAACTGCTCCGCGAGCCAGCGCTCCGCCTCGGAAAGCGGCACCTCAAACAGCTCGACGGGGATGCAGCGGGAGAGAATCGTCTCGGGGACAGCGCGCTGGCTGGACGCGGTCAGCAGAAAGACGGCGTAGGACGGCGGCTCCTCGAGGATTTTGAGCAGTGCGTTGGCGGCCGGAGCATTCATCGTCTCGCAGTTTTCGATGAGAACTACCCGCCGGTCCGCCTCATTGGGGCGGATATAGAGGGCCTCCCGCAGTGCGCGGATCTGATCCACGGTGAGGAAAGCCCGGTCCGGCGGTTTGCGGAGGACCGCGTAGTCCGGATGGACACCTTTTTCAAATTTCCTGCACGCAAGACAGCGGCCGCAGGGTTTTTCTTCCCCGCCGCCGCACAACAGCGCCTGTGCAAAGATGCCGGCCAGCGTCCGCTTTCCCGTCCCCTCTGTCCCGAAGAACAGGTAGGCGTGTCCCGTCCGCCGGCCGTTAGCTGCCATCCGCAGCAGGCGGACGGCAGCCGGATTGCCGCGAAAGGAGTCGAAGCCCATTAAAGCTTCTCAAAACGCTGGACGTCGGTCACGATGATGGTCGCGCCGCCCACAGTGACTTCGACCGGGAAGGGCGTGTAGGAACCCAGACCGTATCCCGCGGAGGAGGAGACCATCTGTTTGCGCTTCTTGGAGTGATCGGCGATGATGCTGATTACCCGGTCGACATTTTCGTCCTCCGTACAGATGAGGAAAGTGGTATTGCCCGCCATCAGAAAGCCGCCGGTCGAAGCGAGCTTGGTGGCAAAGAAGCCGTTCTGGGTCAAAGCACCGGAAACAGAGGAGCTGTCGTCACTGCTGACAATTGCGTAAATCAATTTCATAAATGTAACCCTCCTTTTGAGCTATACCTTTATTTTACCACTTTTAAAGAAAAATTACCACTGTTTTTGAGAAGTTTTTTCTCGTTTTCTCCAATAATTTCACCCGGCGCCACCACCGGCACCGCGGGCGGACAGGTAATTTTGCACTCCGCGGCGATCCGGCCGCCCGCTTTTCCGACCTCCACCCGCTCCCAGGCGGAAAACGCGGCCTCCCGCAGACTCATCGCAGCCCGCGGCGAGGGCGCGATGCCGGGATACGGCAGCGGTCTTCCGGGGCGGAAATCCGCAAAGGCCGCTGCAAGCCGCGCATAGTCTGACTCCGGGGTGCAGGGGGAAAACATGAGGACAATCTTCCCGCCGCCGCAGAACTCCGGCTCTATTTTCCGCTCCCGCAGCAGGGCGGCAATCTCTTCGTGAGAATAACCGCAGCGGCGGCAGTCGATGGTGATTCGGGCCGGGTCTGACTGAGGCGGATGGAGAAAGACGCCCTGTGCGCGCAGCAGCTCTGCCGTCCGGGCCGTCCGCACCGCCATCCGGGCGAACGCCTCCCGCGCCGGTCCGGCGAGCCAGCGGTTGCACAGGTCGAGGGAGGCGAGAATCAGGTAGGAGGGGCTGGTCGAGCCGAACAGGGCCATGTCGGCCTTGAGCTGCTCCTTTGGGATGCGCCCCGCGCTGTGGAGGTATCCGCCGCCGGTGAGGACCGGCAGCGTCTTGTGCGCGCTGTCGCAGCAGAGATCGGCCCCCAGCGTCATGGGGTGGCGGTCCTCCGGCAGGAAGCGGAGGTGCGCCCCATGGGCGTTGTCCACAAGGAGCAGCCCGCCCCGCGCGTGGACCGCCTCCGCGATGGCGGAGAGATCGGCAATCGCGCCGTAGTAGTCGGGGCTGGTGAGGTAGACGCTGCGGATCTCCGGGTCGGCGTCCATCGCGGCAGCGACGTCGGCCGCCGTCACCGTCCGGGGGAGGCCGCCCTCCCCGCAGGGAGGACAGAGCCAGACCGGCTGCCAGTCCAGGAGGATGCAGGCGTTCAGGAACGCCACGTGGCAGTTGCGGGCCGCCAGCAGCCTGCCGCCCAGACGGTGCGCCGCCCGCACCATCGCGAGGATGGAGAGGGTTGAACCGCCCGCCGAGTAGCAGGTTTCGGCGGCGCCGAACAGCTTTGCGGCGGCGGCCTCGGATTCTCCGATGATTCCCTCCGCCTCGGCGAGGACGTCCGCGCCCTGTATTTCGGTAATGTCGAGGGCAAAGGGCAGCTCTTCAAAGCCCGGGAAAACCGGCGGACTGCCCTTGTGCCCGGGCATGTGCAGGCGGGAAACGCCGGAGGCGCGGTATTCCCGCAAAAAGTCAAGGATGGGGGTAGCCGGAACGGCGGCGGATGGCGTCATGGGCAAGCTCCTGTAAGCGCGGCAGCGCGTAGTCGAAGAATTCCTCGTAGGCGGGGCAGAAATAGTTGAGCGGCAGCGCGTCCCCGCGCATCGGCTCCCGGTCGCGGCGGCAGCCGCCGCGGCAGATGAAATAATGGCGGCAGCTGCGGCATTTTTCTGGGATGTCGAGGGGGGCGGCGAGAAACTTCTGCGCGACGGGGCTGTTCATCATGTCGGGGATGGAGTCGGTGCGGATGTTGCCGAGCTTCCACTCGTCGAGGGCGTAGAAGTCACAGGGGTAGACCGAGCCGTCCGCCTCGACGACGTTCTGGATGACGCAGCGCCCGCTCAGGCCGCAGCTTTCGGGCGGGTAGCCCATCGCCATGCCGACGAGGTTCTCGAAATAGCGGATGTAGATAAAATTCCCCGCCTTGACGTCACGGTACCAGAGGTCAAAAAGAGTCTTTAAAAACTTGGCGTAGGCTTCCGGGGTCAGGGAGTAGGGATTGCTGCCCCGTTCCTCGCCCAGCGGGTCGAGACAGGGGATAAATTGCAGCCAGAGCAGGCCGGACCGCCGGAAAAAGCCGTAGATCCGGTCGATATACCGCGCGGACTGCCGGGTGACAACCGTCAGGATGTTGAACTCCACCTTTTTTGCGGTGAGCAGCTGGGCCGCCCGCAGCACCCGGTTGAAGGTGCCCTTCCCGGCGGGGTCTACCCGGTTGAGGTCGTGGACGTCCTTGGTTCCGTCGAGAGAGAGGCCGACGAGAAAATGATTTTCCGCCAGAAATGCCGCCCATTCGGCGTCGAGGACCATCCCATTGGTCTGGATGGCGTTGGAAATGCGCAGCTGCTTGCGGTTATACTGCTTTTGCAGCGCGACCGCCCTGCGGAAAAAATCGAGCCCCGCCAGGGTTGGCTCTCCGCCCTGAAAACCGAAGGTGCAGCTTCCTTCGGCCGTCTCAAGCGCCTTGCGGATCAGCAGCTCGAGCGTCTCCTCCGACATGACGCCGTAGGAGGCGACGTCCCGGTTTTCGGCGACATCATGGTAAAAGCAGTACCGGCAGCGGATGTTGCAGTTGCCCGAAGCCGGTTTGATGAGAAAATTTAACGGCGGCATAGCGCTCCCCCTTCCACAGAAAAAAGCAACGGCGCCGCGCGGGCAGCAGGCCGGTCAGCGCCGTTATTTGAACATTTTGAACTTGATCAGGACGCCCATCGCGACCAGCATCAGGGCCAGCGAAATCAGGGTCGGAAACCACCACACCGGGTGCTGCAATCCGTCCACGTTCATACCGTAGTAGCTGAAGACAACCGTGGGGATGGTCAGCAGAATGGTCGCGGAAGCCTGCACCTTCATCAGGGTGTTGAGGTTGTTGGAAATAATCGAGGCGTAGGCCTCCATCGTGCTGGCGAGGACGTTGGAGTAGATCTCCGACATCTCCATCGCCTGGTGAATCTCGATCAGGACGTCCTGCATCAGGTCCTCGTCCTCCTCATAGAGGGTGAGGAGATTGCCGCGGGAAATCCGTTTAAGCGTCGCTTCGTTGGAGCGCAGCGAACTGGAGATATAGACGAGCGATTTTTGCAGGCCCATCAGCTGAACGAGCGCCTCGTTTTTGGTCTCCGTGTGCAGCTGGCTCTCCATGCTGCCCGCGATCCGTTCGATCTGCCGCAGGTGGACCAGGAAGCGCTGGGCGATCCGCAGCAGGATGGTCAGCAGGAATCGCGTGTGCAGCCGGGTCTGAATGCCGCGCACCAGGCCGGAGGCGATGTTGTCGAGAAGGCCGCTCTGCTTGCTGCTGATGGTGACAAAATAATCCGGCGTGATAATGATGCCGAGCGGGATGGTGGTGAAGACGACCGACTTGTCCTCCTCCTCATCCTCCTCGTCCTTGTCGACCTGATAGGGGACATCGACGACGACAAAGGTCTGATCTTCCTCCTTTTCGGTGCGGGAGATCTCCTCCTCGTCGAGCGAGGCGCTCAGGAAGTCGCTGTCGAGCTCCATCGAGGTGCGCATATACTGAAGTTCGTCGGCGGTCGGGCGGACGGCCATCACCCAGCAGCCCGGTTCTTCGCGCTTGAGCTGTTCGATCTGCCCGTCTATGGTTTTAAAAAATTTCAGCACACTGCCGGTCTCCCTTCTACTGCTGCGCCTTTTTCTCCTCGAGCAGCTCGCGGTGCTTCTCGAGGTCGATGGGAAGCTCGCCGATCACGCCTTCGGTGCTGTCCGATTTAAAGAGCACCTTGGCGGTCTGGAGCATGATTTTCAGGTCAACCCAGATGCTGTACTGCTCGATGTAGATCAGGTCGAGGATGAGCTTGTCCTTGGGGGTGGTGTTGTACTTGCCGAGGACCTGCGCGAGGCCGGTCAGCCCGGCCTTGACCTTCAGGCGGTAGCGGAACTCCGGCAGCACCTCGACGTACTTTTCGGTAATTTCGGCCTGCTCGGGGCGGGGGCCGACGACGCTCATCTCGCCTTTGAGGATATTGATAAACTGCGGCAGCTCGTCAATGCGCAGCTTGCGCAGAATATTGCCCACTTTGGTGATGCGGCTATCTCCCTGGGAGGCGAGGCGCTTGTTGTTCTTGTCGGCATCGACGATCATGGTGCGGAACTTCAGCACGTTGAAGATCCTGCCGTCCTGGGTGACGCGGGGCTGCCGGAAGAAGACCGGACCGCCGTCCTCCAGCTTGATGGCCAGCGCCTCGAGCAGCATGATCGGGCTGGAGACGATAATGGCGATCAGCGAGACGACGATGTCGCAGGCGCGCTTAATCAGCGCCTGTTCAAAGGTGAGGCCGGTCACGCGGGATTCCAGGACGGTGACGTCGTCCACCAGGACGTGGTGGGAATGCTTGATGACGATATCCGCAAGATCCGGCGTAAAGTAGATATTTTTGCGGTGCTTGTAGCAGTACTCGACCATTCGGTCCTTATCCTCTTCGGGAATCGCGTAAAGGAAGACCGTCTGGTGGTCGCGGATGATCTGCTTGAGGTTCTCATCCCGGATGGAGCAGAGGGTGCGGATGCTGTACTGCTTCTTGTACCGGTTGATCTTGGAGACAAAGTTGACAAGTCCCTCCTTTTCGCCGTAGACGACAACGACCGAGTCGGGCGGATTGATGACAAAATAGAGGAAATTGCCGAAATAAGTCGCCAGATAGGTGGCGATGATCTGGAGCAGCACCACCCCGATAAAGGTGAAGATGTCCTGGGTGAGCGGCGAACGCTTGTCGTAATTGTAGAGCATGATGTAGATCTGAAAATAGGTGATCAGGTCGGTGATTCCGATGGCCAGCACCACCGAGTAGATGATTTCCTTGCTCTTTTTCCGGCCGATGGCGTAGCCGCCGTAAATTTTGATAAAGCAGATGCCCGCCACCACAAAGGTGGACATCGCGATGGCCGCCGTTCTGGAGGCGCGCCAGAGTTCCCGCTCGGTGAGCCCGAACAGGCCGAAGAAAATGGCAAAAAGCAGAACAAAGAAAAGCCCCTTGAAGGCGAGCAGAAAGGTCCTTTGCAGCTTTTTCACAAGATTTTTCACCATATCGTTCCGGTTCCCCTTCCGATTTCTGAACTGATTTCTTTGCGCAAGCGCGGTATGGCTGTCATTTCGCGGCCGGAAAACGGACGCAAAACCACCTCAAAAGGAACGCGCAGTTTCCTTTTGAGGTTATTATACCACATTCCCGGCCGTTTGCATAGCCGCCGGACCGGTTAATTTTGCGCCGCTCCGCCGGATTTTTCCAGCTGTTCGAGCTGCTCGAGCAGGCCGTCCGCCTCCGCCTTTGCATCGGACGCCTCTCCGGAGGGGGCATCCTGCGCAATGGGGTTCTCCAGCGGAATGGGATCTTCCAGCGGAGTGGGGTCCTCCAGCGGAGCGGATTCATCCGGCTCCTCCTTTTTCTGTGGGCGCCCGGCGGTCTTTTCCTCAAGAATCAGGCCGTCCGCCTCCAAAGAGGCGCGGAAGCTCAGCGGCATCTCGTGAATGTTGGAGCGCGCCGCCGGCATGGAGAGCGGCTCGGAGCGTTCTCCGCCGTCCGGCTTCTGCTCCGCCTGCGCCCGCTCCCCGGCAATCTCCTCGTCGGTCTGGCCGGAAAGGCGGGCCAATTCCCCGGCGAAGAGGCGGCAGTTCTTGTCCGCGTCAAACTTCTCCTGCCAGCTCTGGTAAGCGCGCTCCCCTTTCTGGGCAATCCGTTCCTTGCTGATGCGGCAGAAGGCGTCCAGCGCAAGGCCAAGCTGTTCGGCGGTCACACTCGCGGGGAGCAGCATTCCATTTTCATTGTCGACCACCGCCGAAACGCCGTCGACATCGGTCGCAGTCACAAAAATCCGGTTGGCCATCGCCTCCATCATGGCGGTGGGCACGCTTTCGGCGATACTGACGCTCAAAAACATGTCGACGTAGTTTTCGCGGTAATAGCGGTAGATTTCCTGGCGGTTCAGTTTTCCCAGAAAGCGGAAGCGAATCCCCCGCTTATCCGCCAGAACGCTCTTCGCGTAGTTCACCAGTTCCTGTTGCTGCGAGCCGTCGCCGATGTGCACCCACTCGATGCAGCCGCCCTGCACGCGGGCGAGCGCGTCCACCAGAAGCTTCAGCCGCTTGTCCTTTTCCGTCGGCGAACAGGTGACAACCCGCAGAAAAAATTCCGGCAGCGGATCGAGCGGCGGGCGCTCCTGGCCGGGCACGCCGAGCCGGGCAACCCGAAAGCGGGAGACATCCTCTCCCGGCTGTACAAAATTGTCAAGATACAACTGTCTGGAGTGTTCGCTGGTAAAATAAACCGCGTCAACACTGCGGTTGATGACACCGTTCAGGGTATCCCGGCGGGCGCCGGTGCGGGGATTGAACATATTGGCGTTGTGGCAGCGGGCGACGACCCGGATGTCGTCTGAAAAATCCTTGAGGCAGCAGAGGCCGTACAGATAATCGTTGAAGTTGGCGGAGTAGATCAGCAGCGGCTCCTCCCGCTCAAAGAGGTCCTGCGCGCGGATATAGTCATAGAGCAGGCGGCTTTTGACAAGAGAATTGAGCAGGCGCTTCTGGAAGGACGGCGTCAGCCTTCCTTCCGCTTTGGCGATGGACGCCTCCTCCTTGTAGCCCCGGCTGAACCGGCAGGAGAGGCGGACGAGGGCGCGCTTCAGGCCGTTTACCTTTTCGGCGGGGCGGTAAAACACGACGTCCTTGGGCAGCGACTGGGACATCAGACGCTCGGTGTCGAGGCTGATGACATGAACCCTGTACAATTTTTTCAGTTCCTGGATTTCATTTTCCAGAAAGCGCTCCTGCGTGCCGCAGGGATAGTGCTCTGTGACAACCAGCAAATTCTGTTTCATGAGCAAATCCTTCCTCTATCTGAATTCTGACGAAAATAAGGCGGGCTGACTGTTAAAAATATCATAACACATTCCTGCGGCAAAAAAAAGCCTTTTCCCGGAAATTCACAAATCCCTGCGAAGAAACCGGCAGGCGGTCAGCCCTGCGGCAGAACGTACCGCCCGTCCTCCTCCTCCGCGTAGCCCCGGCGGACCGCCATCCGCAGTCCGGCCTCGGCCGACTCCGAAATGGCCGAGCCGGTCCGCTGGAAGCCGAAGAGGCGGTACACCTCCCGCACCAGGTCCTCCCGCGGCAGGCCGACCTGCCGCTCCAGAACATACCGGACGGCGTTTGCCATCTCCTCGGGCGGGATATCCTCGGCGTCGCGGCGGAACTCGTCCGCTCCCGGCACCCGGAAATCCCGGTACTTGCGCGGACCGCGCCTGCGGCTCCAGTAAAAGGTGCGGTCCTCCCAGTGGGTCTGGCTCCCGGGCAGTTTTTCGAGCAGCAGCGCAAACCGGCGCTCCACCCGCGCAGTCATGCGGGTAATGCCCCAGGCGTTCATCACCCGGCGGCAGAGGAGGTCGCCGCTGACCGGCGCCTCGGCCTCGAGGACCTGCTTCATCTGGGCGAGGATCTCCGCGTCGTGCTCCGGCAGGCAGAATTCCTCGGCTCCCGAGACCCGGAGCGGCAGCTTGCAGACCGTGTAGGCGGTCAGCTGCTCCTCCGGCTCCGGTTCCCGTTCCAGCCGGTCCCGGTCGAAGCTGATCTGCCGCCGTTCCTCCGGCGGAGTCGGGACGGGCGCATGCCGCTCCCGGCAAAGCGCCGCCTCTATCGCCTCGCGGATGCGCCGGATCTCCCGCACCGGGTCCTCCCGCCACTCCAGCACCCAGACGTGGTGGAGATTCCAGCCGAGGGAGCGCAGCACGCTCTCCTGGTTCATGTTGCGGTCGCGCGCCGTCCTGCCGGCCGCGTAGGTCTCGCCGTCGCAGAGAATGCCCAGCAGATACTCTCCCGGATACCGCGGGTCGACGACCGCAAGGTCGATGCGGTAGGCGGAACAGCCGACGCTGGTGCGCACCTCGTAGCCCATCCGGCGCACATGAGAAGCGAGCAGCTCCGCAAAGGGCTGCTGCCGGACGGCGAGCTCCTGCGCCGGGGTGGCGAGGGCGGAATAACCCTTCTCCGCGAATTCCAGAAACGCTTTCAGCCCGGCGACTCCCTCGGCGCGGGTGCGGGAGAGGTCGATCTGGTCGGCGCGGAGGGTGGAATACACCTTCATCTCCCGGCGGGCGCGGGAAACAGCAACATTGAGCCGCCGCCAGCCTCCCTCCCGGTTCAGCGGACCGAAGTTTAAGGCGACCCGCCCGTCCTCATCCGGGCCGTAGCCGATGGAGAAGAGGATGACATCCCGCTCATCGCCCTGGACATTTTCCAGATTTTTGATAAAGACCGGCTCCTCCGCAGCGGCATTGCGCTCCTCCAGCTCGGGATGCGCGCAAAACGCCTCGAGCAGCAGGTCCTCGATGAGATTCTGCTGCACCGCGCTGAAGGTGACGACGCCGATGCTCTCCTGCGAGAGGGTCACATCGGACAGGCGGCGGAGAATCTCTCCCACGACCGCCTCCGCCTCGGCGCGGTTTTGCTTGCTGCGCCCGCGGTCATAGCTGCCCCGCACCGGGACCAGCGTGACCCGGGATTCCAGGTCGCTGGGCGAGGGAAAGGTGTAGAGATTGCCGTAATACTGACGGTTGCTGAAGGCGATCAGACTCTCGTGACGGCTGCGGTAATGCCAGAGGAGGTGCTCCTCCGGCATCGAAATCGCCAGGCAGTCGTCGAGGATGCTCTCCAGGTCCTCCTGCTCAAAATCCTCTCCGGCTGCGCGGGAACTGGCAAAAAAGCTGGTGGGCGGGAGCTGCTTGGGGTCGCCGACCACGATGACATTCTCCCCGCGGGCGATGGCGCCGACCGCCTCACAAGTGGGAAGCTGGCTGGCCTCGTCAAAGATCACCAGGTCAAAGGGCGGGTACTGTGGGTCGATGTACTGGGCCACCGAAATCGGACTCATCAGCATGCACGGGCAAAGCAGCCGCAGCAGGTTGGGGATGCTGTCAAAGAGGCGGCGGATGGAGAGGGTTCTCCCGCCGCTCCGGATGGCCTTCTGAAGAATGCCGGTCTCGGAGGAGGCCGCGATGCCCGCGGAGTGGGCGGGAATCTTGGCGGAAAGCCTTGCGACCAGCTCGCGGCGGGTCAACTGCTCAAACTCACTGCACAAGCGGCGGAATTTTTGAATTTTGGCCTCGAACATTGCCCCCTGAAAGCCGGAGAGGACCGGTTCCGACTCGATAATGGTGTCGGCGCAGGCCGAATACAGCCCCCGGTGATAGGCCGCGAGCAGCTGTTCCGGTTCGACGGCGCCGCTGCGGCAGGCAGCCGCCACAGCGGAAAGACCTTCTTCCACCGCGCGCTGTTCCACCGCCATCCAGTTGCACCAGCCGCGCAGCAGGGAGAGGTTTTCCGACCAGCGCCGCTGCCGTTCCCGCAGCAGCGCGATCTGCCTGTCCTCTTCCCGGTCGGTTTTCGCCTGCGCGAGCGCCCAGATGCGGGCGGCCTCCCGCCTGGTTTCCTCAAAGCTCTCGATGAGCGCGCCCAGGCAGCCGTCTGCCTCCCCGCCGGCCGCCGCGCGGCCGGAAAGGTAGCGGCGCGCCGCGTTCACCAGCAGCTCCCGCAGCTTCTCAGAATCAGGCGTCAGCCGCGCGGCGGCGGCCTGTACCAGGCAGCCCTTCTCAAAGACCTGCTCCAGCGTGCGCCAGTCCGGCTCGCGGTTTTTCCAGAGCGGGCCGAAGCGCGCCGCAAACAGCTGCTCGTTTCCCGCGATAATGCGGGTACCTCTGTCATACTCCGCCAACAGATTGAGGCAGGTTTCGACCTGCTCCTTCATCAGGGCTTTGGGGTCCCGGGCGAGGGCGCGCAGCGATTTGAGAATGCGGTTCTGTCCGATCAGCCTGGGCAGCAACCAGTTTTCGGCGGCCTCCTCCCACTCTTTGCGCGCGGTCGGCTCGTTGAAAAGGAGGATCTCCTTCTGATAGGTGATGAGCAGCGCCTCCCGGGCGGCATCGCGGCGGCGGCCCCCGCCGCAGAGCTCGTCCAGCTGGTCCCGCAGCGGCGCAAGCTCCCCGCCGGTAAGCAGGCAGGCGGGAAGGTCGTAGTTTTCCCGCAGCAGGCGGGCGAGTTCGACGACGTCATCCAGATATTGGACGCTGCCGTCCGCCGGGATTCCCAGATTGGAGCAAAAGCCGTTCAGCAGCTCCTCCGTCCGGTCC
>CALXIG010000230.1 GCA_944388305.1 uncultured Clostridia bacterium | reverse complement strand
GGGACGCGTTTGCGTCCCGGATTTTTTTCCGAATTTTGCCGAATCCTGAAAAAAGCTCCCGAGATACTCGGGAGCTTTTGCCTTTATTCCGTTTCTTCCGCCGGCCGGGCCTTCGGCTGCAACCGTTCAATAATAAAAGAGGAGAGCACCACGCTCGCCAGTGAGAAAAAAATCCGCCCGAAGGGGATATAGCTGAGCGAAAGCAGCAGCACCGACAGGTCGCTGATGAAATAGACGCGGGAAATTTTCACACCGCAGACTTTTGAAAGCGCCATGGCCAGGGCGTCGTCGCCCGTCGAGGCGCCGCCCGCACGGACCGAAAGCCCGACGCCGAATCCGACGAAGCATCCGCCCACCAGCGCAGCCGCGAGCGGGTAGTCCGCGAGGCTCGGCAGCAGCGGCGGAAATGCCTCAAAAATCGCGTAAAAGGCGGTAAAACTTCCCGTCGCTATCAGAGAACAGACCGCAAACCGCCGCCCCAGATACCGCAGTCCGAACAGGTAGCACAGCCCGTTCAGAATCACCGAGCTGACCGCCGGGGAGATCGGGAACCAGTGGTCGATCAGCAGCAGCGCGCCCAGCACGCCGCCCTCCGTCACTTCGCTCTGACTGTGAACATTGTACAGCCCGAACGCGAGGATGAACGCTCCGCCCACCAGCATCGGCATTCGGGGGCCGTACTCTTTCCAGAAGGTCTGGATTTTCTGCATGATAAAACTCCTTTCTGTGCTTCCCATTATAGCAGAAAATCCACTCCCGGGCAAAGCCGGCAAACCTTTGCATTCCAGAAAGAAACTTCCTTTGCGCGCTTTTATTTGAATCCGCCCCCGGCCGTCCTCCTTTCTCCTCAGTTTTGCACAGAAATCCGCAGCTTTGCGGCGCCTAAGAGGGGGTTCGTCCGTCCAGAATGGGCTGCTCCGCCGCGATATCGTCGAGCACCCGCCAGCGCACCCGCAATTCCATCACCCCTTCGTTCAGTGCGGCCTCTTCCTCTCTTCCGAGCACCTCCATCCGCTCCGCCAGCTCCTCCTCGTAGGCGCCGGCCATTTCTTCAAGCAGGGCAAGCGCCTCCTCTTCCGTGACGGTCACCTGTTTTTCACGGTAAAAGCGCAGCTCCTCCCGCTCCATCCCGAAAGGGAGAACAAACGGCCCCAGAGTGGGCGTGTTCAGCTCCAGACTGCTCTCATAAGGCTCCTTCTCCGGAATGGCCAGGAAAAGCGGCCACTTTTTGCCAAAGAGGTCGGCCCGCCAGCGCGTCTTCACCTCCCCTGTGTACTCCCGTTCGGTCCGGGTGAGGGGGAAGGTGAAGGTGCGGGTCTCGAGCGTTTCCGCCATCACCTTGCCATCGGCGTGCACGTACAGCATCTTTCCGTCCCGGTTTTCCAGAATGCCGCTGATGAGCAGCTGTCCCTCGGCGACACTCTCGCCCACCCGAACGACCTGTTCCCCCTCGTAGTCTTCCACGCTGCGGACAATGCCGGGCCTGCGGGCGACGATGTTGCACAGCCCGCTTCCCTCCTGCGGCACCGGCGGCTGCACGGCGTCGGCCATCTCCACCTCCAGCCGGCTGCCTACCCGGTTTAAGGCGAAGAAGGCGAGGCCCGGCAGCTCGGCGCGGGCGTAAAAGGCAACCCGGCTGAGGTCGGCCGCCGGCAGAAAGGTCCCGATGCGGACGCCGTGACTCTTCAGGACATCGAGAACCTGCTGCTCCGAAACCATTTCGGTCGGCTCGACGTCGATGGCCCAGAGAAAGCACTGGGAAAACAGAAGCGCCGGAAAAAACATCGCCGCCCCCGCCAGAACACCGAGCCGCCTGCGGTAGCGGTAAAAGAAGAAAAAGCAGCCCCGTTTGCCCGTATGGCGCAGCAGCAAGCCCTTTTCCCGCGCGAGCCGGGCAAGGCGGGGGTAATACCGGGCCGGAACTTCCCCGGAGCAGCCGGTAAACCGCCTCAGCGGAATCCCCTCCCGCCGGACGGCAGTGAGAAAGGGAGCGCGGTTTTCCCCCCTTTTTTGTATGCGAAATGTCACAACGGGCCGAACACCCATGCCATCACCTCCGCCGTTCATGTATATGCGGCGGCGTGCCGGAATATAAATGAAAGAGACCGCGAGGGGGGATGCTCCATGAAAAAACAGAAAAGCTGCCGCAACCGCTGTCCGGACGGCAGCCGGTACACGCCTGTGCGGGTGAAAAAGCCGGGGCTGCTCGATGCGTTTCGGGAGATCCGGGAGGAATTGACCGGTCCGTCCTTCCAGTTTCACGGCGGGGACACGCTGGATATCGACGAATGCACCGCCATCCTCGCCTGCGACAGCGACATGGTGCGGCTCGAACTGCGGGAGACCGTGCTGACCATCCTGGGCAGCGGGCTGGTCGCCTCGGATTTTTCCGCCTACACCCTCACCGTGCGGGGAAACATCCGCTCCATCGAGCTGGAGCCGCTCTCCGGGCGGCGAAAGGAGGAGAGGCGGTGAAAACACTGCAAAAGATTGCGCTCCCTGCGGCGGGGCTGGCGGCCGGCTTTTTACTGCTCGCCAAAAGCCGGGAAGCGGCCGAAGGAGTGCGGGATGGGATCCACCTCTGCCTGGAACAGGCGATTCCCGCCCTGTTTCTCTTTCTGGTCCTGGCGGAGTGGGTGCGGTTGAGCGGCGCCGCCGCAGTTCTGGCGCGGCCGTTCGGATTTCTGGCGAAGATGCTGGGCGTTCCGCGGCAGGGAGTGCCGGTTTTTCTGCTTTCCCTCACCGGCGGATATCCGGTCGGGCCGCGGATGCTCGGCGAGATGGTCAAAAGGGGGGAACTATCCAAAAAAGCCGCCGAAAAGCTGCTCTGCTGCACTGTCAACTGCTCCCCCGCCTTTCTCATCGCGGGAGTGGCGCTTCCCTGCTTCGGCAGCGTCAAAATCGGGGCGGCGATGGCCCTTTGTCAGGCGGTTTCCTCCCTGCTGACCGGCGTGCTTGCGCGGGTGCTGTGGGGCGGAGCCGGACGGGAAACGGATTCCGGGCGGAGACAGGATGCGCTCCCCCCGGGAGACGCCCTGGTGATGGCCGTAACCGACGGCGGGCGGAGTATGCTTGCCATCTGTGGGTTTGTAACTGTATTCACAGTGATAATCCGGGCGGCGGAAGCCCTCCCCGGCGCGGCGGGCTGGGTCGGCCTGCTCGAGGTGACGGCGGGCTGCGCGGAGCTGCCGGGCGGGAGCTTCTGGGAGATGCTGGTGCTGGCGACCGTTTACACCGCCTTCGGCGGGCTCTGCGTCTGGATGCAGGCGGCGGCTTTTCTGCGCGGGAGCGGCGTGCGGATGGGAAAGTTCTGCCTGCTGCGCGGGGTTCATGTCTTTTGCAGCCTGTTCCTCACCATCTTCTGCGTCAAGCGGATGGAGCTGCCCGCCGCGGTGTTCTCAAGCTTCTCGAAAGCGGCGCCCGCAGCGGGCGGCGCGACGGCGGGAGCGGCGGTTCTGCTGGTGCTGATCTGTCTGATGCTCTTGCTATGCAGCGGGAAATGTGGTAAAATAAAGGCATCTGAGCACAAGGGAGAGACCTGATTGAAACCAGTATTTTTCGGGCGGCGGATCGAACCCGCATGCGCCTACTGCGAGCTTGGCCGTCCGACCCGGGACGGACAGATGATCCTCTGCAAAAAAAACGGGGTGGTAGCGCCCTGCTTCTCCTGCCGGCGGTTTGTGTACGCGCCGCTCAAGCGCCGCCCGAGCCGCCTTCAGTCGCTGCCGGAATACAGCAAAGAGGATTTTGAGCTCTAAGCGGCCAAAAGGACAGCGCACGCGCGCTATTCAGCAAGGAGGGACCTTTTATCCGCAGTTTTGTCATCAATGAAAACGATGCGGGCCAGCGGCTCGATAAATACCTGTCCAAGGCGGTGCGGCTGCTGCCGCAGAGCCTTCTTTACAAATATCTCCGCCTGAAGCGGATCAAGGTCAACGGCAAGAAATCCGAGATCCGCTACCGCCTCCAGCCCGGCGATCGGGTGGACCTCTACATCGGCGACGAATTTTTCGCAGAGGAAGGTGCGCCCGCCTTCCTCGCGGCGCGGCCGGAGGTGCGGGTGGTCTATGAAGACCAGAATCTTCTCCTCGCGGACAAGCCGCAGGGGCTGATCGTTCACGAGGACGAGGGAGAGGGGATCGACACCCTGATCAACCGGGTCAAGCGTTACCTCTACGAAAAAGGGGAATACGACCCCGCCGCCGAGCGCTCCTTCGCGCCGGCCCTTTGCAACCGCATCGACCGCAACACCGGCGGCCTGGTCATCATCGCCAAGACGGCGGAAGCGCTGCGCATCCTCAACGAAACCATCCGCGAACGTAAAATCGACAAAACCTATCTCTGCCTGGTGCACGGCTGCCCCAAACCGAAAGAGGCCACCCTCACCCACTACCACCGGAAGGACGAGGCCAAAAACCGCGCCATCGTCTACGATTCTCCCCGCCCGGGCGCGCGGACGATGGTGACGCGATACCGGGTGCTCGAGACAAACGGCCGCTGTTCCCTGCTCGAGGTCGAATTGGAAACGGGACGCACCCACCAGATCCGGGCGCAGATGGCCCACGTGGGCTGCCCGCTGGTCGGCGACGGCAAATACGGGATCAACGCCGGGGATAAGAAAAAAGGCTTCCCCTTCCAAGCGCTCTACTCTTACAAGCTGCGCTTTCACTTCCCGCCGGACAGCCCGCTCGGCTATCTGGACGGCAGAACCTTCGCCGCAAAGGAGGTCTGGTTCGCCAAAAACGGCATACCGGACGCCTTTTCCGAATAGAATGTAGGGAGAAAGCGGGGGGATGCGCGTGAAAACCAGGCTTTGCGAAATGCAGCACAAGGAGATTGTGAATCTCAAGGACGGATCGGTGCTGGGGTATGCGGATGACCTGCTGATTTCCACCGAGACTGCGCAGGTGGAGTCGCTGATCGTCTGCGGGCGGCCGCGCCTGTTCGGCCTGTTTGGCAGGCAGCCGGATCTGGTCATCCCCTGGGACAGCATCCAGACCATCGGCGAGGACGCCATCCTCGTTTCGGTCGCCTCCCTCCCCGCCCAGGCTCCGCCAAAACGCGCCTTTTCCTGGAAAAAATGGCGGGAATTCTGGGGCGCGTGACCGCGCCGACCCGGTGCCCGGGCAGCCATTGACGACGCGGCCGCACAGCCCCGCGTCAAATCCGCGAATGTTTTGTCAGGCAAAATGTTTTCGATTGAGGTTCCCCGCCCGTTTTTTTGCACGGTGTTACGGAAACATTCTGTAGGGGCATTCAGCCGCCTGCGGCAGCTGAATGCCCCTACAAATATAGGACGCGGTCTCTCCTGTCAGGTTTAAGCACAGACCCCTGGAACAGCTTTTGCCGTTCCGGGGGATTTTTACAGCCGTTTGGCCATCAAAAGGCAGGGATTTTGCACATCCCAGAGGGTCGGGAAGACCTCCAGCGGGGCAAAGCCCATGCTGCGGTAAAAGGCGCGGGTGCGGGCGTAGGGCTCATAATCCGCCGAGCTGTCCAGCGTCTTGACCGTGAGGAAACTCCGCCCGGTCGCGCGGCAGAATTCCTCCGCCCGGGCAATGAGCGCCCGCCCGAAACTGTGGCGGTGATATTCCTCCAGAATGCCCATCACGCAGATCTCGGCGGCCGCCTCCGTGTGGGGCTTGACCGCCAGAAATCCGGCCGGGCGGCCATCCTCCCAGGCGGAGTAAAATGGCAGCGCGCGCACCTCCTCCACATACTCGATAATCGACTGCTCGATGCCGAACCAGAGCGGCAGCGCGTGCAAAATCCGGTCGCAGATGCGGGATTTCTCCTCCGGATCGCTGATTTCGCGGATTTCCATCCAGATTCCTTCCTTTCCGTTGTACAGCTGCTCACACTTCGAGCAGGAATTCCCCCGCCCCGGCTCCCATCTTCCCGCCGGCGAGCAGCCGCTCGCGCACCGCGCGGCGCAGGCTTGTGTCCTGCGGGTAGGAGGCGAAGTCGTCGGTGACCTTCCCGAAGCCGAAGACCCGCTCCTCACACTGGCGGTCGTCGGGGTCAAACCGGACATTCCGGTAATCCAGCCCGAAGCGGACGATGTTGGAGCTTTCCGGCAGAATTTCCCGCAAAACCGGGCTCAGCAGCCAGGAGTGGCAGGTAAACAGGCGCGTCATCCCGCGGTAGAAGCCGTAAGCTTCCCGGTAGGACGCCTGCACCGCCTCATAGCGGAGCGGCTCCCCCTGCGGAATGTGGACGTTCAGGGCGATCCGGCCCTCCGACACAGTGGGTTCAAATTGCAGCCGCCCGAGCCGGAAGAGCCGCAGATCCAGGTGGTTTTGCAGCCACTCCCAGTTGTGGAGGCCGTCTTCGCCGAACTCCGCGCGGCAGTTTTCCCGCCAGATCTCCAGGTCGGAGCGGGTGTCCGCGTAGATTTTTTCGCTGATTCCCAAAGCGCGGTACGTTTCCCGCAGCCCGTCAAACAGCCGGGAAAAAAGGGCGTAGCAGAGGGCATGCCGGTCCCCCCGCACGAAGACCGCCGCCATGCAGCCTTCCCGGTCGCGATGGTAAAATTCCTCCCAATATCCGAGATCCCAGTTCATCGCACTTCCTCCATTCGGTCGATCACAATCCGGCCGCGCACCGGAGTAACAAAGGGCTTTCCATCCTTCACCCCGGCCAGTCCGTAGCCGCCGTCCCAGACGAGTGACACGGTGACGTTCCTGCCGCCGCGGTCGTAAAGCGTCTTCTCCTCCGCGTCATACCGGACGCCGGAGAAAGCTTCAAAGA
>CALXIG010000229.1 GCA_944388305.1 uncultured Clostridia bacterium | reverse complement strand
CCTCCGTCCGGTCCAGCAATTCCCCCAGCGAGGCCAGACGGCTGCCCAGCTCGCTGCGAATGGAGGAGCTGTAGGCCGCGATCCGCCACTCCCGCAGCGGATGGCCGGCCGGGCCGCCGCAGGCAGCAGCTGCGGTCTGCATTTCCTCGGCAATATCCTCCCAGACCTGCACGGTGCGGGCGGTGAGATCGCGAACGTCCTCCGGCAGAAAGCAGATGTCGGCCGGCGCGTCCAGACACGCTTCGTAGCGGGTGATGGCCTCCCAGGCGGAAAAACCGCACGGACGCCTGCGGTGCAGGGCCTGCACGTAGCCGTTGAGTTCCCTGCGCAGCGCGTAGAGCCTTTCCGCCTCTTCCTCGTAGGCTCCGTCCGGTTTGATGTGGCCGATGGACAGAGTCTGCTCGAGCTGGGAGAGAACGTCCCGCTTTTTGGCCTTATTGGAGTGCAGTTCCAGCGCAAAGGGACCGAGGCCGATTTTTTCCAGCCGCTTCTGCACAACCGAGAGGGCGGCCATCTTTTCCGCGAGAAAAAGGACGCTTTTCCCCTGATAGAGGGCGTTGGCGATGATGTTGGTAATGGTCTGAGACTTGCCGGTGCCGGGCGGACCGTGCAGGACAAAGCTCTTGCCTTTTCCGGCAGCGCAGATTGCAGCCAGCTGGGAGGCGTCCGCCGTGATGGGGACAGCGGTGTCGGCGGGGAGGTACTCCTCGTCCAGCCGCTCCGGGTCTGGAAAGCCGCCGTCCGGCGTCCACTCCATTTTGCCGGACATCAGGCTGCGGACGATCTTGCTGCGCCGCAGGTCGGCGGCGCGGTTGCGGATATCGCTCCACATGATAAACTGGCTGAAGGAAAACAGCCCCAGAAAGGCGAGGGCCTCCACATCCCAGCGCGGCTGCCGGACCGAGATCTCCCCGCGGATTGCGGCGAAAACCGCCGCCAGGTCGACGCCGCTCCGGTCGCGCGGAAGCGGGTCGAGGCCGGAAATTTCGATGTCAAAATCCTGCCGCAGCATTTCCAGCAGGGTGATATTCATCTGCGGCTCCTCGTCCCGCATCCGCACCACATAGCCGGAGGCGGAGGATTTGCGGATGATGTCGGCCGGAAGCAGGACCAGCGGCGCGTACCGCGGTTTGGCGCTCTGCTCCGACTCGTACCACTTGAGCAGGCCGATGGCGAGAAAGAGGGTGTTGGAGCCGTTCTCCTCCAGGCTGAGCCGCGCCTGCCGGTAGAGAACGGTCATGGCGGAGCGGACCTCCTCCTCGGGCAGAAAGGCGTGCAGCCGGCCGGCCTCCAGCTCTGCCTGAACCAGTACCGGAATCTCCGGCTGATTTTCCCCCAGCCGGAAGAGCCGGCGCTCCTCGTGAAAGCCCTTCCAGCCCTCCGGGCAGCCCATGACCTGGAAATCGCCCCCGGCGGAGACGGCATCCTCCAGGGCGGTGCAGTCGGCGGTGACGAGCTGAAGGGCGTTGCGGGTGACCCGGAAATTGATCAGCATATTGCGCAGGCTCAGGTCGAGCAGCCTGCGCTCCCAGAGCTGCTGGCGGGTGAGAGCAGGCTCCGCCTCCGGCGCAGGAGCTGCGGACGGCTCCCCGCCATCCGCGCGAAGCGGGGCGATACCGCCCTGCCGCGCCTTCTGCACATCCAGCAGAAAGAGGAAACTGCCGTCCTGTGCCCGCCCGCGCGCGACGGCGCAGGCTTCTGCAAAGTGGTCGCTCTGTCCGGCGGCCGCTGCCGCGGGATCGGCGAGGACGATCTCCCCGCCGGGTTCCCTGTCCGGCTCCCAGAGCGCGGGGAGGTCGTCCTGCACACTTTCCGGGAAGCAGCGCTCCTCCAGCCAGCAGCCGGCCGAGACAGTATCCTCCTCAAAAATGACGAGCGGATGCAGGCCGGCCGCCTCCAGGCAGCCGCAGCAGAGGAGGGTCAGCTCAAGCGCGCTCCCCTCCCGGTCCGCCAGAATTCCGGCGGCGGTGCGCAGAACGGGGAACCGCTCCGCACTGTCGGAAACGGCGATTTCCCGCGCCCGGAGCGCCTCGTACACCGCCTTCACCTGCAGCAGGACCTCCTCCGGGTTCTGACTCCGGTAACCGGAAAAGCCCTCCGTCCCCCAGGATGTGAGAAGCGCCCGGGCGTCCTCGAGCAGAGCGGCTGTCCCGGGGTCTTCCGGGGCGATATAGGCGGCGGTCAGCTCGGGGAACTGCTCCCTGCCCGGCCACTGACGCGGCGCGAGCAGTACAACCGCGCAGGTTTCGCGCAAGAGCTCGCCTTCTTCCCCCTCTGCCGAAAGCAGGATCTTCCCCTCTGTCTGTTCGGTCAGGGCGGCGAGAAACTGTCCGGAAAGGCGCAGGTTTGAAACATCCAGTTGCACCCGCTCTCCGGCGGGAAGGCAGGGCAGCTCGCAGCTCCACGCCTCTGCGAAGTCCGGCTCAAATTCCAGCCGGACATGCAGGGCGCCGAGCGCCGTTTCACCGCGGTTCCAGAGGGTCAGCCTCTGAATCAGCGGTATCCGGTTCTGCTCCATCGCGCAGTTCACCGCGCCGCTCCACAACATCTCTGCAATCAGCCGCCCACTCATAGCCCGTACTCCTTTTTTCTCTCTGTTTTGCGTAATATACCGCTTTCCACTTCATTGTATCCCAAGAAGCGTCCCCTCGTCAACCGGATTTCTCCGTGATTTCAGACAAAGTTTCCACCCCTTCTCCCGGCATCTTTGATCCGGCCGGGATTTTCGGTAAACCATCCAAAAAAAGCTGTCTGCGCAGCGCTGTATCCCCATTTTTTCCGGCGATTCCCACAAAAAAACCGTCCATCGGGAAGATGGACGGTTTGTTAATTTTTTGTTGTCGCTCAGTTGAGGTAGTTGAGCGGATTCATGCGGGAACCGTTGATGCGCACCTCGAAGTGGCAGTGATTGCCGGTGGAATATCCGGTGCTGCCCGCTCCGGCGATGACCTGACCCTGCGAGACGCTCTGACCGACCGAAACATTCAGGCTGGAGTTGTGGGCGTAAAGGGTCTGGACGCCGTTGCCGTGGTCGATAATGACCGCCTTGCCGTAGGAATCGTACCAGCCGGCGAGAATGACAGTGCCGGAAGCCGAAGCCACAATTCCGGTGCCGTACGGACAGGCGATGTCGATCGCGCGGTGTCCGGAGCTGTAGTAGCAGCTGATGTACCCGCCGCTGCTGACCGGCCACAGGAAGCTGCCGCCGTAGCTGCCGCTGCCGGAGGAGGCGGACAGAATCCGGCCGCTGGAGTAGGTCTCTCTCTGCCGGGTGCCTTCAACCACCTTTTTGGTGACGGGCTCCTGCAGCACCTGGGTATCCAGGACCTCGCGGCTGGTCTCATAACCGTCGACATACTCGACCGAGGCAGTCACCTGGCAGAGGCCGTTCTGGCCCTCCTGGACTGTCTTGGTGTAGCCGACGTACTGGCTGCTGTCCTTGGTGGTCTCCGTTTCATAGGCGACCTCTTCGGTCGTCACCTCGGTGCGGGTGACGCGGACCGACAGGAAAGGCTTTTCGGTGGCAATCAGCGCCTCCTGGCCGATGAAGCACCGTTCCTCGATGTCGGGGTTGAGCTCCTTGAATTCGGCGTAGGTCAGGCCGTTTTTGTTGGCAATCTGGATGGGGCTGTCCCCTTCCTCGATGGTGTATGTGCGCTCCTCCGCCTCGCTGGAGAGGAGAAGGGTTTTCATCTCTTCGTTGGAAATCAGGCTGTCCTTGAGGTAGAGGCCGTCCTTCAGCTCGATCGACTTGACAAAGGAAACGACCTCACCCTCCGCGCCGGTGCGGTACTGATCAAGGGTGGAATCGAGGATCTCCTCGATCATGGCGGTATCGGTGACAGCGCCGTAAAAGCTGCCGTCGATGTAGAGTCCCTGCGCCTCAAAGATGTCCTCATTGGACATTCGCAGCAGGCTGTCGGTCATCTCATACTCGTCTGAAACCAGATCGCTATTGACCGCGACAACCGAAAGCTCCGGAGAAATTTCCACATTCTCCGACGTGCCGTCGGTGTGAATGATTCGCTGGCGGAGCATTTCCTGCGATGCGGTCAGGACCGACTCATCGGTAATATAGCCGATGTGCTCGCCGTTGCTGGTGACCTCCAGCGCGTAGTCCACCCGGGAGGCGGAACCAACCACGTTGACCAGAATCAGCACGCCGAAAACCGGCGCCGCATAATTCAGAATTGTGGCGAAGAAATTGCGGTTGTTGCGGACGCCGCAGTACAGGTAGGACGCCGCACTGCCCGCACCCTGTTCCTGGAAACGGCGGAAAGCCTGTCCGGGCGCGCGGAACATCTTGACAAAGGGAGAAGAAACGTCCCGGCCGAGCCGGACGGTCCGTTCCCACAGAAAACGCGCGGATTTCCGGGCAAAATCCCCGGCGGCAGAACCCGTCTTTTTCGCCGCTGACGAAACTGCGGCGCGGAAGCCGCGGCTGCTTTCCTCCGCAGCGCGGGCGGTGTAGAGACACAGTTTCGAAGCCCGTCCGGCTACGCTGTGCAGAGCCTTATGAAAAAGCTGTCCGGATTTTTCACGCAGGGCGCTTTGTTCGATCTTGTCCAACAGACGGTTCCAGTTCGCATCCGTCTTTTCTTTCAAGTCAGAAAACCATTTTCCAACCTGCAAAGCCATTGCTGCCCTCTCCTCTCAGATTACAATTCAGTTACAATCCCTATTATAACATATTCTCGGGAAATTGCAACCTTTTTGTTACCACTTTTTCATCAAAGGGCAGTCTTTCGGCATGTCGCACAGTATTTTTCAACAAGAACTGTAGCTTTAATTCACAAGCAAATAATAATTCGCTGAAATTACGACAAAATATCTCTTTCAGCCTCAAATTCATTACAATCCTGTAACAGTTCGCCGTCCAGAATTTCCATCAGCGCACAAATCACCGCGTTGGAGACGAGGAATCCCCGCGGCGTGAGCCGCAGCCGCGGCCCCTCCGCCATCAGGCCCGCTTTTCGGAAAATTTCCGCCTGACGCGCGAGACGGGCGCGCCCCCGTTCCGACAGGTTCAGAGCGGCCGGGTCCACGCCAGCGGTCAGGCGGAGGCCGAGCATCAGGCGCTCTTCCGGACCGCCGCCCGGGCCGTCCGGCACCAGATTGCACCCGTCCGACGCGAGATATTCGGCAAGCCCCCGGGGGTGATAGAACCGCCGCCCGCCGAGCAGGGAGTGGGCCGCCGGTCCGAAACCGATGTACTCCTCCGCCCGCCAGTACTTGAGGTTGTGGCGGCACGCTCCGCCCGGCCTCGCGAAATTGGAAATTTCATACTGGGCAAACCCGAGGCCGGCGAGCTCCCGCACGGTCTGAAGGTAGAGCGCAGCGGCGGCGTCCTCGTCCGGGCAGAGGCGCTCCGCCCCATTGACGGCAAAGGGCGTGCCCGGCTCGATCTTCAGCAAATAGGCGGAAATGTGCTCCACCCCCAGCGCGGCGAAACTGACGAGGGTCTCACGCAGCGTCTCCGGCGTCTGATAGGGGATGCCGAGCATCACGTCCAGACTGATGCGGTCAAATCCCGCTTCCCGCGCCTCACGCACTGCCTGCCCGATCTGTTCGGGGGAATGGCGCCGGCCGAGAGCAGACAGCTCCCGGGCGTCCGATGACTGCGCGCCGAAAGAGATGCGGTTTGCGCCCGCCCGGCGCAGGGCGGAAAGCCAGCGGAAGGAGGCGCTGTCCGGATTGGCCTCGGCGGTAATCTCCCCTTCCAGGGAAAAAATCTCCCGGCAGGCGGCGATCATCTCGCCCAGAAGCTCCGCCTCCAGCATGGAGGGGGTGCCGCCGCCGAAATAGAGGCTGTCCGCCCGCAGGCCCCGTCCGGCGAAGCGCCGGATTTCCCGCAGAACGGCGTCGGTGTAGGCCCGCCGTCCGGAACGGTCGGTGACCGAGTAGAAGTCGCAGTACCCGCACTTGGAGGCGCAGAACGGGATGTGGATGTAAAGCCCGGTCATCCGCCTACCTCTTTCGCAGACGGCGCGCCAGCCGCACCCCGATCACCGCGGCGAACAGGAGCAGCTCCATGGCGAAAAACGCCCGGTAGAGCCAGCGGGAACCGGCGCGGAACTGTTCCGCCGCCCAAAAGCTCTCCGCCAGCCGCCAGGCCGCTCCCGCCGCAATCAGCGCGGAAAAAATCAGGTCAAAAATCTCCCCGCCGCCGGCGCACGCCCCGTCCAGGGCGCAGCGCAGCAGAAACCAGCCGATGCCGGACAGCAGGCAGAAGGCGGTGCGGAAAAGCTCCGGCACCGCGGCAAACGCCCCCCATACCGCACACAGAAGCATGTCCGCGACAAGGAGCGCGCTCAGAAAGAGGAACGCCTCCATCCCGTACCGCCACCGTTTTTCCCGGACTCGTCCCATAAAAAACCTCCCCTTTCGCCGGTTTAACTTCATTATACCGGATTTTCGGAATTTTGCAAGGGCCGGACCGCCCTGCGTTTCCATTTTCTTCCATTCTTTCGTTCAAAGAGTGCACTCGCATCGAAAAAACGAAGTTGCATTTCGGTAACATTGACAATTTTGTAAAGAAAGAAGAAAATATGTGTGATATTCTTGAAATTTGACAAATTAACCGTTATAATGGCAAGTGGAGAAAGGTGGTTATCGTATGGAACAACAAAACCTCAGCCCCAAAAAGCCCCGCAGGCCGCTGACCGGCCTGCTGATTCTTTCCAATCTTCTGCTCTGCGCCATTCTGGCGGGCGTGCTGCTGACCGGCTGGTACGCCGGAAAATACCGCGCCGAGGAAACCCTCGCGCAGACGCAATCGCTCGAGCAGCAGCTTGCCGGCGCCCAGGCCGAGCTGGAGGAGATGGAGAAGACGACCATCCCGGTCGAGCTCTTTCAGGGCTACGCCCAGCAGTTCGGGGTCAGCGCTGAATTTGTGCAGCAGTTTTTCCCGGACAAGCTGGTATATAAGGATGAAACCGGCATCGTCTACGCCGATATCGACGAATCGCTTCCCCAAAACAGTTACGACTGGCAGTACCTCTCCCGCAGCAGCGGCCGGTACGCCTACGAGCCGCCGGAGGGCACCGCAGCCCTGCTGGGCATCGACGTCTCCAAGCATCAGGGGGAGATCGACTGGCAGCGCGTGAAGGCGGACGGCATCTCCTTCGCCATGCTGCGGGCGGTCTACCGCGGCTACGGGGCGGAGGGAAACCTCCGGGTCGATGAGGCCTTTGAGGAAAATCTGGACGGCGCGCTGGCCGCAGGGGTGGACGTCGGCATCTACGTCTTCTCTCAGGCGGTCACCGTGGAGGAGGCGGTAGAGGAGGCCGAGCTCGCCCTCTCCCTGATCGAGGGCCGCGAAATCGCCTATCCGGTCGTCTTTGACATGGAGGAAATCGCCGGGGACGCCGCCCGCACCGCAAACCTCACGCCGGCGGAAGCCACCGATCTCGCCCTCGCCTTCTGCGAAACGGTTCAGGCCGCCGGATACGAGCCGATGATCTACGGCAACCTCAAGTGGCTTGCCGCCAATCTGGAGCTGTCCCGCCTGACTGAATACGACAAATGGCTGGCCCAGTACTACCGCACCCCGGCTTTCCCCTACGCCTTTCAGATGTGGCAGTACACCAACACCGGACGCGTGGACGGCATCGCCGGGGATGTGGATCTGAATCTCTGCTTCACACAATACCCAAAAAATGAATTGGAGGAAGCGGGCGAGTAGGTGGAAAATATCGCAATTTCATGAAAATCTTGAAATGTTCACAGGTAAGATATATTTACCATGGAAAAGTTTGATATAATAATCGAGTGAGCAGTGCCGGTGCATTGCAAAAACAAGAAGAAAGGCAGGGTAACCCAATGATCTCAAACGGAATCAGCAAACTAGACCTAAAACGCCGCAACCGGATGCAGATCCTTCGTCTGCTGCGCCGAAACGGGCCGACATCCAGAATCGACATAGCACGAGAGATTGGCATTACCAAGGCTGCCGTGACCATCATCACCAACGAGATGATCCAGGACGGCATCCTGTACGAAAAAGGCGAGCAGCGCACTCCGGAGGCCCGCGCCACGCGCGGCCGCAAGAAGATTCTGCTGGATATCTGCGCGACCTACAAGATGGATATGGGCATGGTGCTCGAAGGCCAGACCCTCTACGCAGGCGTCGCCACGCTGTGGGGGGAGGTTGTCGAGAAGCAGACCGTTCCGGTCGCCATCGGCGCTTCGCGGGAGGAAATCGTGACCCAGATGGAGGACCTCTACCGCCAGCTGGTCTACAAAAACGATCTCAAACCGGAGCAGATCACCGGTCTGGGCCTGTGCATCAGCCCCCGCTTTTTCGACACCCTGCACATCCGGCGCGGCGACCGCCCCGATTACAGTGATTTTGCGAAATATGTGCAGAAATTCGCCCCGGTCCCCTTCCTGTTCGGCACCCTGTCGGAGGGGGCGGCGCTGGCCGAGGTCGACTACTGGCAGCATCAGACATCGCCGGCTGACGACATGATCCTCATCCGTTGCGCGGACGCGCTGGAGGGCGCGGTCGTCATCGGGCAGGAGCTCTACCGCGGCGCCTCCGGGCGGGTGCTGCACATTCCGGAGCCGGACCGCTCGGCGGTGGAAAAGAACCTCTGGGAACAGGCGGGCCGAATCTTCTCCGCCGAACAGACGCCCAATCTCTGGCGGTTGACCGACGGCAACGTCAGCCGGCTGCGGTATATTCTCCGGGAGGGGCGCACCTTTGAGTGCGATCAGCCGGTTCTGACCCTCCTCGAGGACTTTGTGCGGGCGCGCAGCGCCAATATTCCGCTGGCCGTGCAGCTTTTTGACCCCGGAAAAATCATTCTCTTTGCCGCTCATCCCGGCGAGAAGTGGGTCGCCGAAATCATCCGCCGCCAGCTCGGCGAGCAGCTCCCCGAATACCCGGTGGACATCTGCCGCCTCGAGGAGCGCTGCCTGTTTCTGGCCGGCGCCGCCCTCGCCACCCGCGAATTCTTCGGCAACCGCGGAGGATATTAAAGCCGCCCGGAAAAATTCACGCAGAACGGAAAACCCGGAACGATGACTGACGCATCGTCCCGGGCTGTTTTGCTGATGGGGAAAATACGGGAGAGCCCCGTTATTCGCAGGGCATCCGGCGCGGGGATGCCTGCCGCGGCGGCAACGTCCTCCGCAGGCACGCGGGAAGGTGCGCTCTTTCGGGGAAGCTGCCCCGAAGACATTTCGCCTGTCGAAATGTCCGCGAATCCGGCGCGGGGATGCCCGTCGCGGCGGCAATGTCCTCCGCGGGCACGCGGGCTAGTCGTCCAGCTTGAGGACGGCCATAAACGCCTGCTGCGGGACCTCCACCGAACCGAGCTGGCGCATCCGCTTTTTGCCTTCCTTCTGCTTTTCGAGCAGTTTTTTCTTGCGGGTGATGTCGCCGCCGTAACATTTGGCCAGAACGTCCTTGCGCAGCGCCTTGACCGTCTCCCGGGCGATGATCTTGCCGCCGATGGCCGCCTGGATGGGCACCTCGAAGAGCTGGCGCGGGATGTTCTCCTTTAATTTCTCGCAGATCCGCCGGCCGCGCGCATAGGCCCGGTCCTCAAAGACGATGAAGGAGAGGGCGTCCACGATCTCGCCGTTTAAGAGGATATCCAGCTTGACCAGCTTGGAGGGGCGATAGCCCAAAAGGGAGTAGTCGAAGGAGGCGTAACCCCTGGTGCGGGATTTCAGGGCGTCAAAAAAGTCGTAGATAATCTCGTTGAGCGGAAGCTCGTAGTGGAGCTCCACCCGGGTGGCGTCCAGATACTGCATGTCCTTGAATTCGCCGCGGCGGCCGGTGCACAGCTCCATAATGTTGCCGACAAAATCCACCGGCGAGAGGATGGAAGCCCGGACAATGGGCTCCTCCGCCTGCTGGATGACCGAGGGGTCCGGATAGTTGGTGGGGTTGTCGATTTCCACTACGCTGCCGTCGGTTTTGGTGATGCGGTAGACGACCGACGGGGCGGTGGTAATCAGGTCCAGATTAAACTCCCGCTCCAGCCGCTCCTGGATGATTTCCATGTGCAGAAGCCCCAGGAAGCCGCAGCGGAACCCGAAGCCCAGCGCCACCGAAGTCTCCGGCTCAAAGGAGAGGGAGGCGTCGTTCAGCTGGAGCTTTTCCAGAGCTTCCCGCAGGTCGGTATATTTGGCGCCGTCCGCCGGGTAAATGCCGCAGAACACCATGGGGTTCACCTTCCGGTAGCCGGGCAGCGGCTCCGCCGCCGGGAGCGCCGCGTCGGTGACGGTGTCGCCCACCCGGGTGTCGCCGATGTTTTTAATGGAAGCGGCAATGTAGCCCACCTCCCCGGCCTTCAGCTCGTCGCAGGGTACCAGGCTGGTGGCCCCCATGTAGCCGATTTCCACCACGTCGAATTCCGCGCCGGTGGCCATCATGCGGATGCGGGAATCCTTCCGGAGGGTCCCCTCCTTCACCCGGACATAGACGATAACCCCCCGGTAGCTGTCGTAGTAGGAATCGAAAATCAGCGCCTGCAGGGGGGCGTCCGGGTCCCCCGACGGGGCCGGGATATCGGTGACAATGCGTTCCAGCACCT
>CALXIG010000228.1 GCA_944388305.1 uncultured Clostridia bacterium | reverse complement strand
TGCGCACGACCGACTGGATCCAGCTGCTGCTGACCCTGCTGCTCGCGGCGGCCTGCCTGCTGCCCCTGACCGCTAATTTTTCCCGTTCCGGACGCAGCCGGCAGGTTCTGCTGCCGGTGTTTGCCCTCCTGTACGGCGGAGCCGTCATGCTGCTGGCCGACGCCTTCGCCTCCCTGATCGTGCTGGTGATGGAGCTGCTCTCCACCCCGTTTCCCTTCCTGCGGGAGTTCCCGCTGGCCCTCTGCCTCTCTTACCTGACGGCCATGCTGATGCTGCTCTGCTACCCGCCCTGCAAGCTGCTGCTCCGCCGTCCGCTGGGCTGGCTCGCGGAACGGTTCCCCGCGTTTTACGAGGCAACGGCAGGGCGCTTTTACGAGCAGAACGAAGAGTACGGCGTCCCGGTCCTTCAAAACCGGTGGCGGCAGCTCCGCGGATTCGCATGTTTTCTGTACGGCGGGACGGCAGCCGCGGCCGTCCTCCTGTTTTCCTGCTCGGCGCGGTATGGCGCCGCCTACCGGCAGCCGCTCTATCCGGCGCTCGCCGTCCTGGTGACGGCGGAGATCGCCAACTTTCTGGGCGGTCTGACCCTCACGGAATATGAGGACGAAATCCTCGGCATAGGAGAGCACGCCCGCGTGGCCGGCAGCTTTCAGCAGCTCCTCCGCCTCTGCCGGCAGCTTTTCCGGGACCGCTTTCTCTGCGACAGCCTTGCCGAACAGCAGGCGGCTCCCGCCTCCCCCGCCCTCTATATCGAAGAGCTGGAGCGCAGTTCCAGCTCCGAACAGCGCGCCCTCGGCCACTACTTTCGGGGCCTGTTCGAGAGCGGCGTCCCCTTGGAAGAGGGGCGGATGCGCTCGGTCAGCCTGCTGCTGGACGGCCGGAGCGTTCTCTACGCCGATCCCTTCTACCGCGACCTGGGGCCCTGCCTGACCTTTGCCTTCTGCCGGACGCTGGTGCGGGGCGGCAGAATTCTGCTGCTCACAGGGCGCCCCGAGGCGGCCGCCGAAATGACCCGGTGGCTGCAAGGCTGCCTGAACGCCGGCGCCGGCATTCCCGGCCTCTGGCGGGTGGGCAGTCTGGGGGAACCGGATCTGGAGGCCGCTGTTCTCCCTGCGACCGAGCTGTACAATCAGGCACTCTTTGACCGGCAGCGGGATTTTCTGTCCCGCGTCCGCCTGATCTTCCTCGCTGAGCCTTCCCGTCTGGCCGCGACCGGACAGATCGGGCTGCGGCTGCTGCTGGACCGGTGCAGCCCGCAGGCGGCCTGCGCGGCCTGCGACCGCAATCAGGACGGCCTGCTGGACGCCCTCTCCCACCTGCTGGGGGTCAGCCTCACCGAAGTGGTCTCGACGGAGGCCCCCGCCGGCCTGACCGCCGCCATGTTCTGGGAAGCGGACGGCGCCTCCCGCACCCGCGTTCTGAACGGCGTGGCCCGGGACCTCGGTTTTGGCACAGAGCTGGCCGCAGTCGCCATGAAAAATCAGATCTCCGGCATCCGCTGGATCGGCGCGGAGCGGGTTCCCCTCCTCGATTTGAGCTGGCTCGCCGGACAGTACCACCAGCCCATCTGCGCCTACGCGGGGCTGCCGGCCTCCCAGCAGGCGGTGGAGTCCGCCCTCTCCTTTGTGCCCTCCCTGTGGGGCGAGGAGCGGCGGGAACAGCTCTTCGCCATCGTGGAAGACGAGTTTGACAACCTCTTTGAGGCGTCCCGTCAGTTTCTCACCCGCGCAACCAGCCGGGCCTTTGTACACGTTCTGTCCGGGCGGTACCTGCTGCGCGACTACATGTGCGCAAACCGGGAAATCCTCCTGGCCGACCCAAAGGCTTTCCCCGCCATCACCGCCGATTACGCTCCCACGCCGCGCAACACCGCCATTCATCTGCTCATCCTGCTGTCGGAAGGCCCGGTTCCGGAACCCGAGATCCGCCGGGTCCTCGACCGCGCGGGCAGCCTCGGCGCCGGAGGAACGCCGGAAGCGCTGAACGCCCTGATCGCCGCCTATTTCCCGCTGGAGCAGTACCCCGGCGCCATTTCCTCTGAGGACCGGCAGGAGTTCTCCGAAGACGGCACCCGGATGGAACGCCGCCGCTATTTCCGCATCGGCTCCCCGGAGTTTTCGGATCAGGTGGTCAGCCTGCTGCGCAGCGCCTACTACCTCTCCGAAAAACGGGGCGGCGGCATGGAAGCGCTCGGCAGCCGCCTGCTCTGCAACGTCTATCAGGCGTTTCTGCCCGGCCAGTTCTACACCTTTTCCGGAAAGTACTACGAGATCCGCTCCATCTCCCGGGAACAGGGCGTCCTGGTCCAGCGCGCCGCGGACCATTTTTCCGGCCGGAAATGCTACCGTCAGCTTCGCCGGTGCCGCATCGAACAGCTGGAGCCAGACTCCGGCATGGGCGGCACCCGCCGGATCTCGGGCATCGAGCTGGTCTCCGCTTCCGCTAAAATCACGGTGGAAACTGACGGATACCTCGCGCTGGACCGCTATGACGACCTGAAAAATGCGCGGACCGTGCTGGTCAGCGGCATTCCTCCCCGCCAGTACCGGAGAAAGGCGCTGCTCCGCCTCACCTTCCCCGGCGCCGGAGAAACGGTGCGAACGACCATCGCCGTCCTGCTCAACGAGCTGTTCCGCACCGCCTTTCCGGACACCTCCGAGTATCTGTCCGCCGTCACTTCCGCCCCCGCCGCCCTGCCGGACGGCCTTCTCTGCCGCCTGGAAGGAGAAGAAGGGGATGCAATCTATATTCTGGAGGACAGCCAGGTCGACATGGGGCTCTGTGTCGCGGTGGAACGCTCCCTTCTGCGGCTGCTCGAGCAGATGGCTGACTTTCTCCTCTGGCACCGGGAGAGGATGCACGGCAGCCCCAGCCCGGAGGCCATCCCCGCGCCGGAGGAGGAAGACTCCCAACAGCCCTTGCGCGCGGACTACGCGCAGACCCACTACCTGCTCTACGGCTTTTCCGAAATTCCCGCCGGAATTGACCCGGACGCAGCGCTGGACTACCTCGCCGGACTCGGCTTTGACCGCAGCCCGCTGCGGGCGGCGCGGGAGTGGTCGCCGCCGGAAGAAACCGCCTTTGCAAACAGCGGCCATTGTTGCGATTTCTGCGGAATTCCCCTCAGCGAAGCGGAATTTGACCTGCTGAGCGACGGCCGGGAACGGTGCACTGCCTGCCGCCGCACCGCCATCGACACCCTGCCGGAATTTCAGAGCCTCTACCTCGAGGTCCGCGCCCGGATGGAGGAGTGGTTCGGCATCCGAATCGGCGTGGGAATCCGGGTGCGGATGGTCAATGCCGCCGCGCTCGCCCGCCAGAGAGGCCGGAAATTTGTCCCGACAGCCGGCATGACCGCCCGCGCGGTCGGAATGGCGGTCCGGGACCGGGACGGCTACACCCTCTTTGTGGAAAATGGCGCGCCCCGCGTCGACGCCGCCGGGACCATCGCGCATGAACTGACTCACATCTGGCAGTACCGGAACTGGGATCCCGCCATTCTGCGCTCCATCTGGGCCGGCGTTTCCCGCTCGGAGGCCGGGCGGATCGAGCTGGAGCTCTACGAGGGAATGGCCGTCTGGGCCGAGATCCAGTACCTCCGCCTTCTGCGGGAAACCGCCCGCGCCAAACGCCTCGAGGCCGCCACCCTTGCCTGCGACGACGAATACGGCAGGGGCCTCAGCCGCTATCTCGCGGAATATCCCTTCGGAGAGGGCGGGATGCTCCCGCCCAGAACTCCCTTCCAGTCCGGCAGCTGTCCGCTCCCGCCCCTATCTGAATCAGGAGGTGCCTGATGCGCCGTTTCTCTGTCATTGTCCGCCTGACCGCTCTCCTGCTCACCCTGCTTCTCGCAGGCTGCGGCCAGATTTCCGAGGAGACCTACCGCCGCGCCGAAGAATTCGGCGGCGGCCTGCGGGATTTTCTGCCCGCGGAGGAATCCGCTCCCTCCTCCCGGCCCGCCCCCTCCGGGAGCAGCACCCCCTCCGGTTCACCGGAGGAATCCGCCGGACCGGGGGAGCCTGATCTGCCCGAAAATTCCGGCGCAGGGCTTCAGGACGGCGCCGGCTACTACCGCACCTTCCTGACAGCGGCGCAGCAGGCCGCGTATGACCAGCTGCTCGCCGCCCTCCAGGATGGGAAAGCGTCTGCTGCGGTGGAAACCGCCTCGCTCGAGGAACTGACGCCCGCCGTCCGCGCCCTTTACTACGACCACCCCGAATTTTTCTGGCTTCAAAACGCCGGCACCCTCACCAGCGCCGGCGGCCGCAGCGAGTACCGCTTCGACATCTGCGTGGAGGAGGCCGCGCGGGAAGAGATGCAGGCCGGGATCGACATGGCGGTGGAGTCCTTCCTCTCCAGAATTCCCTCCGGCGCCACCGAGTACCAGAAGGTGCGGCTGGTATTTGAGTATCTGGTGGACACCATCGACTACGACGCCTCCGGCGCGCACAGCGGCAGCATCTACGGCGCGCTTGTCGAGCGGAAAGCGCGCTGCGAGGGCTACAGCCGGGCGGCGCAGTACCTGCTCGGCCAGCTCGGCGTCTTCTGCACCTATGTCTCCGGCGACACGCTGGATGGGCAGCCGCACGGCTGGAATCTCGTCTCCATCGATGGAGAATACTACCACATGGACGCCACCTGGGGCGATCCGAGCTTTAGCGGCGGCAGCACCCCGGTCCCGGGCTACCGCAACTACGCCTATCTCTGCGCCACGACCGAGGAAATTCTCCTTTCCCGCACCATCGACCAGACCTGTGCCCCCATCCCGAGCTGCACCGCCCGGACACACAACTATTTCGCGGAAAACGGGCTGCTCTTTTCGGAATATCCCGGCGAAATCGGCCAGGTCCTCGCGGATCAGTACCGGGCAGGGGCGCGGTTTGTCCCCCTGTGCTTTACCTCAGAGGAAATTTACCGCCGGGCGCTGGCCGCGCTCTTTGAGGAAAATGAAATTTTCGAGCTGCTGGAATCCGAACAGCTTCCGGGCGGCTCCGTTCAGTACCTCTCCGATGACAGTTTCCGCGTCATCACCATCCTCTTCCCCTGATTTTGGCCGCATAAAAACCGCCGCTCCGTCTATTGGCAGAGCAGCGGTTTCTTATTCTGTTTTGCCGGACGGCGTCTCTTTGGAAAAGTCCCTCCACCGTTCCAGGGAGCGCAGCATGTATTCCACCACGTCCATCCCGTAAATTTCCCGCAGGAAATCCCGATGCAGCAGGTCGGAGGCCGCCCCCAGACCGGCGACCCGGCCCTCCTTCATAAACAGCAGGCGATCCGAGAGATTCAGCGAAAGGTTGATGTCGTGCAGTACCCCGATGATGGTGCGGTTTTCCTCCCGCGACCACTCTTTCAGGTAGGCGACCAGTTCCGTCTGGTGCTTTAAGTCCAGGTGGTTGGTCGGTTCGTCCAGCAGGATGATTTCCGGCTCCTGCGCCAGGGTGCGCGCCAGGAAAACCCGCTGAAGCTGTCCGCCCGACAGCTCGGAGATCTGCCGGTCCCGCAGGGCGGTGAGATTGGTGTGGGCAAGACAGCGCTCGACAACCTCCCGGTCCCGCGGCGCGGGGGAATTGAAGAGCCCGCGCTTCATCTGCTGGTAACGCCCCATCATCACCGTCTCATAAACGGTAAAGGAAAAGTAGACCGCGCTCATCTGACTCATCACCGCGATGCGGGAGGCGATCTCGGCGCGCTTCATCGAACGCACCGGCCTGCCGTCGATCTCGATCACGCCCCTGCTGTCGATCAGGGCGGCAATCGCCTTGAGCAGCGTCGTCTTGCCGCAGCCGTTTGGCCCCAGAATGCAGAGGTTTTGTCCCAGCGGAACGGAGAAGGAGATGTCGTGCAGGATCTCGGTGCCGCCGTACCCCGCGCGGACATGTTGCAGCGTCAGCATCCGTCTCCCTCCTCAGGATTTTTTCCGCCGGCTGAAAAAGATATAGGCGAAGAACGGCGCGCCGACCAGCGCCGTCACCGCCCCGACCGGCAGCTCGGAGGGGGAGAGCACTGTCCGCGAAATCAGGTCAGCCAGTGCCATGAAGGTGCCGCCGAAGAGCGCGGACAGCGGCAGCACCAGCCGGTGGGAGGAACCGAAAATCTTGCGCACCACGTGCGGAGAAATCAGGTCGATAAAGCCGATGACGCCCGCAAAGGAGACGGTGGTGCCGGTCAGCAGCGCCGCCAGCGCGATGAGGATGAACTTCACCCGCTTGATGTTGACGCCCACCGACTGCGCCTGCTCCTCCCCGAAGGTCATGATGTCCATTTCGCGGGTAAAGCCGCACAGCCCAAGCACGCCCACAGCCGTCACAGCCGCCAGAATTCCCACATACGGCCAGCCGCGGCCCGAAAAGCTGCCCATCTGCCAGAAGGTGAGCTGCTGCAGATGCTCCCGCGAAAGGGAGGTCAGCACCGTCAGCACCGCATTGACAAAGAGGGAAAGGACCATGCCGACCAGAATGACCGTCTGATTCTCCATCTTGC
>CALXIG010000227.1 GCA_944388305.1 uncultured Clostridia bacterium | reverse complement strand
GGCGTGGTGGTTCTGCGACCACAAGCAGGGCATCATCGACCAGATTGTCAACGTCGCGCAGACTGCCGACCTCAGCACCTTCCTCGGGATGCTCACCGACTCCCGCAGCTTCCTCTCCTACGCGCGGCACGATTACTTCCGCCGCATTTTCTGCTCGGTCGTCGGCCAGTGGATTGAGGACGGGGAATTTATGGACGACGAGTACGCCCTTGAGCTGGTCGCCAACATCTTCCACGACAACGTCGCGCGCATCGTCGCCGAATGAGAAAGGAGCTTTTCATGAGAGATTTCATCCTCTCCGCCTTTGCGGATGAAGCCGGCGCTTCGGTCGCCGAGCAGATTGATGCCCTGAACGCCAACGGCATGACCCACATCGAGCTGCGCGGGGTGGGCGACAAAAACATCACCGCCCTCACCCTCGACGAGGCAAAGGAGCTGAAAAAACAGCTCGACGACGGCGGCATTCAGGTCTGGTCCATCGGCTCGCCGCTCGGCAAAATCAGTGTCGGCGATGAGTTTGCCCCCCATCTCGACGTCTTCAAACACACCCTCGAGCTGGCGCAGATCCTCGGCACCACCCACATCCGGATGTTCAGCTTCTTCTGCCCCAAGCACGAGGCGCACCTCTGCCGGGAAATCGTCTTTGACCGGCTGGGTCAGTTCTGCGAGGCCGCGAAGGGCAGCGGCATCCTCCTCTGCCACGAAAATGAAAAAGGCATCTACGGCGACACCGCCGACCGCTGCCTCGATATCTTCAAAAACTTCCCCGACCTGAAGGGCGTTTACGATCCCGCCAACTTCCTCCAGTGCGGCGAGGATACTCTCCGCGCCTGGGACATGCTCGAGCCCTACCTCGAGTACCTTCACATCAAGGACGTCCGCTCCGACGGCACTGTTGTTCCGGCCGGTCAGGGCGAGGGCCATCTGCCCGAACTGATCGACCGCTATGAGAAGATGGGCGGCAAGGTCATGACCCTCGAACCCCATCTGAGTGTCTTCAAAGGTCTGGCCGAGCTGGAAAACGGCGAAAAGACCAAGATCGGCGAATTTGAGTACGAATCTCAACGCGCCGCTTTCGACACTGCCGTCGCCGCCCTCAAGAGCCTGCTGTAAGCCTGTTTTTTGCAAAAAGGACCTGCCCGGTTTTTCCGCCGGGCAGGTCTTTCTTTATATTGCGGGGCACGAGAGCTCACCTCTCCTCCCCGTCTTCCCTTCCCCGGCTTTGCCGCCGGTACTCCCGCGGAGACAGGCCGGTCCGGCTGTGAAAGATCCGGCTGAAGTAGTTTGGGTCCGGCCAGCCGACCTGCGCGGCGATCCTTCCTACCGGCCAGCCGCTCTCTCTGAGCAGGCGGGAAGCCTCCTCGATCCGCAGTCCCGCGACATATTCCCGCATCGTCTGCCCGGTCTCCCGGCGGAAGGCGCGGCAGAGGTACTGCGGATTGACATAAAAAATTCCCGCCAGCCGGGTGAGCGGCAGCTCCGCGCGGTAATTTTCCCGGATATACGGCAGCACCTTTTCCCGCAGCCACTCGCCGCGGAAATCCTCCCGTCCCCGGCGGCGCACCTCTCCCCCCGCTTCCTCCAGCAGCAGAAGGAGCTGCCTGCGGAGCGCAAAAGCGCATTGGCGCAGCGCCTCCAGCCGCTCCGGACTGAGCAGCGGCAGCGCCTCGTAGGCTGCCAGAAACAGCGCGGCATCCATCCCCATCCGGCGGCAGCTCCTGCGGATGGCCAGCATGGCGCGCGGCGCGGTCTCTTCGGTGCGAAAACCGGTGAAGTAGAGCAGGCCTGCCATTCTTCCGCGCAAAACGACCGGAAGAACCCAGTCCTGCATCCCCATGTGGCAGAGTCCGCCGAATCCGTCGGGGCAGCGGGCGGCCCGGGCAATGCCGAACGCCTTGCTGCGAATGCAGCCGCGGGCGCCGGCGCGCTCCTTGACGAGGGTGCAGTAAGCGCAGCTGTGCATCACATGCCGCCGGTAATCAGGGCGAAACTCCGAGAGCGTCCCTCTCGGCGGGCCGAGCGACCAGAAGCAGACCTGTATGCCGAAGGCATGTTCCAGCATCCGCATGGAAGTTTCAAAAATCTGTACGGAATCTATTCCATTTTCCTCCTTCCGCGCACCCTCCGCGGCGGTATCTTTCCGGCTGTCCCCGCATAAGCTGAACAAAAACAAAAGGGGGATTTCCATGCCGGATGAGAGCGCCTTTCGCGAAATGATCCGCCAATATAACGAACAGCTTTTTGCCATGCGGCCGCCCGCCGCCCAGGCTGCGGAACCCGGCACAAAGCCTTCTGCGCCATTTTGCCCCGGGGAGGCGGCCTCTCTCCGGATGCCGGGCCGCTACATGCAGGGCTGCGGCGCGCTGAGCGGCCTCGGCCGGGCTGTCGGGATGTCCGGCGAAGTGTTCTGCCTCACCGGCTCCGCTCAGGCCGCAGAAGCCGCCGTCCAAAGCCTTCAGGAGGCCGGACTCCATCCCGTTCGCGGGCGTTTCGGCGGGGAATGCACACCGGCGGAGGTTGAACGGATTCAGGCGCAGCTTCGCGCCTCCGGCTGCGGCCTGCTCGCCGGTATCGGCGGCGGAAAGCTTCTCGACACCGCAAAGGCCGCCGCTGCCGCAGCTCATGTGCCGGTCATTATGGTCCCCACCGCTGCTTCAGCGGCCGCGGCCTGCTCCTCTTTCGCCCTGCTTCACACAGAGGACGGGCGTTTGAAGCAGCGCCTGCCGTTGCCTTCCGGACCGCTCCTCGTTCTGGCGGACACCGCCGTTATCGCCGCCGCTCCGCCCCGTCTTCTGGCCGCGGGGATGGGAAACGCTCTGGCTGTCTGGTCCGGCGCACAGGAAAAAACGGAGGCGGCCCCCCTCACCGCGAAGCTGCTCGCGCAAAGCTGCGGCGAAACGGTGCTGCGGTACGGCCGCCGCGCCATGCTGGCGGCGGAGCGCGGCGCCTGTACCCGGGCGCTGGAAGCCGTAGTGGAGGCCTGCCTCTTCCAGAGCGCAGCCGCCCTGGAAAACGGCGGCCACTTCCCTGCCCACGCCATTTTGTGCGGACTGGCCGCCCTCCCGGAGACGCGCACCCTCTATTCCGGCGAAAAAGCCGCCTTTGCCGCGCTGGTCCAGCTTCTCCTTGCGAACGCGCCGGACGCGGCGCTCGAGGAGGCAGTCCGCTTCTGCCTTGCGGCCGGGCTGCCCGTCACCCTCGGCGGACTGGGACTTGCGCAGGCCGGCCGGGAACAGCTGGAAGAGGCGGCGCGGCAGGCAGACGCCGCCTCAGAGATGTTGTGCGGCCGCTCCCTCCCGCCCGGCGCCGTTCTCCCCGCCATACTGGAAGCGGACGCGCTGGGAGAAGCTGCACTGAAGCGGCGGCGCTGACTCTGAAATGGCAATCGCTCCCTTCCGGCGCAGCCCGGAAGGGAGCGTTCTCTGTTATCCGATTTCCTGAAACTGATTGACCCGGGCGGCCTCGCTCTTGGAGGCGTAGACGGTCAGGGCCGCGCGCTCCCGCATACAGGCGAGCAGCTTTTCAATGGAGCGCGGATTGTGCCGGAGGCTGAGCGTGCGCTGCAACACCCGGCGGTCGCTGCCGGAATCAGCGTTGCGCGCCTCATAATCAGCCAGCAGCTCTGTCAGGCTGTAAGGCTCGTGCTCCCGGACACTGCGGAGGACCTCCCGCCAGCAGGGGTAATAGACCGCCATCTCGAAAAAATCGCGCAGGCTGTCGGCGACCTTGTGCCCGGCGCCCCCTTCGACATACCCGACAGGGTAATCATCCGCGGCGAGGTTTCCGAGCCCGCCAATGGTGCCGATGCTTCCGCCCTGCCGGTCAGTGGCAAAGATGAAAAATTCCGGCACCGGATAAAAGGAAAAGTCGGAGAGCTGCTTCCGGTCGCAGAAGGAGATGTCAAAGCTGCCTGCGAGCGCCCGGCAGGCCGGGCTGCCCTGTTCCCGGGAGCTGGCGTTGACCACCACCTTTCCCGACAGGCGGACCTTCACCGGTCCGGCCGCCCTGAGCACCGCGGAAGAAATCCTCCCGGCACTCGGCTCGATGTCTACCAGCACTTGTCTGACCTCTGACATATTCCCCGCTCCTTTCCACGTCAGTTGCGGTGTATGAAAGCCTCAAAAGGCCCTTTTATTCAGACGCATCCACGTCCGACAGGCTCGTATAGTCGGAGATCCGCCCCATGGACTCGTGGTAAAAGGCAAACCCCCCGTTTCCCTGCCCTTTGACGGCGTAAAGGGCAGTGTCTGCTTTTTGCAGCAGTTCCCGGTAATCGCGCCCGTCGTCGGGATAAATGGAGATTCCGATGCTGCTGGAAATCCCTCTGCGGTAATCCGGCTCAATCGCGCTGCCGAACGCCTCGCAGATGGCGGACGCCTTGCGGCGGAGGACATTCCGGTCCCCGGTGCCGCTCATGAGGATGGCGAATTCATCCCCGCCCATGCGGGCGACAATATCGGTTGAACGCAGAAAGGTCGGCAGCATGGCAGCGACCTGCCGGAGCAGGCGGTCCCCGGTCTGATGACCCAGCGTGTCGTTCACCCGCTTGAACTTGTCGACGTCGAGAAGCAGCAGGCTGAAAGGCTGGTCCGGCGCGGCGTACAGAAGCTGCTGCACCGCCATTTCAAACGCCTGGCGGTTGTAAAGGCCGGTGAGGTAGTCGTGGGTGGCCTGATTTTTCCAGTGAAGGGACTCCTCCTTGAGCTGGTGAATGCTGGTCAGCTTGCCGAGGCAGCCGATCAGCTCGCCCCCGTTTTCGCTGTCCCACATTGCCTGGATGTAGACCTCGAACCACTCAAAGGTGCCGTTCTTCGTCCGCATCCGCAGCTGTGTGCGGAGAACGGGAGACTGCGGCGTCAGCGCGCGGACCGCATTCCGCAGCCGGTCGAAATCGCCGGGCTGGAACTGGCCGCAGTGCTCATAGTAATCAATGGCGTGCAGCACCTGCAGCTTTCCGCCGAAGATCTCCTGGTATTTTTCGGTAAACTCGATGGTGTCATTTTGCAGGTCGTAGTCAAAGTAAATATCCCCCGACATGGAAGAGAGGATATTGAAGCGGCGGCGCTCCTTTTCGAGCAGGCGCAGCGTCCGGTCGGAAAGGGTCTGCGGTTCGGGCGGGCGGCTGACCCGGGCGGCCTGGGCAAGGTGAAACTGCTTTTCAGCCTCATTCATGTCGCTGCCGGT
>CALXIG010000226.1 GCA_944388305.1 uncultured Clostridia bacterium | reverse complement strand
AAATCCCCTGCCCGGAGTGCCGCGGCTCCCGCTACGCCAGGGAAGCCGAAAGGGTGAAGCACGCGGACAAATCGGGGCAGGCCTTTTCCCTTCCGGAACTGATGGCCATGGACATCCGCACCGCGCTCTCCGCCTGCGGGGGGATGAAGCTGGTCCGGCAGCGCCTGGAGGTGCTGCAGAGCCTGGGGCTCGGGTATCTCACCCTGGGGGAGGCAACCCCCAGCCTCTCCGGCGGGGAAGCCCAGCGCCTGAAGCTCGCCAGCGAGATGGGACGGGGGCAGGCGGACACCGTCTTTGTTTTCGATGAGCCCACCATCGGCCTGCATCCGCTGGATGTGCGGACGCTGCTCGGCGTTTTCCAGACCCTGATTGACAATGGCGCGACGGTCATTGTCATTGAACATGATCTGGATGTGATCCGCAGCGCCGACTACGTCATCGACATGGGACCGGGCGGCGGCGAGGATGGCGGCAGAATTGTCGCTGCCGGAACTCCCCGCGAAATCGCGGCAAATCCGCACAGTGTCACAGGGCGCTATCTGGGTGGTTTGCCGCCGGAAAGGACGGATGAGATATGAAGAAAAGAATTCTCGCCATCGCCGCGGCAGTGGTTGTGCTGGCTGCCGGCGCTGCCGGATTTTCGGCCTACAGGGTGCTGTCTTCCCCCGAATACGCCCTCGCCTCCATCGCCGCGGACATGAAGAAGTCGGGGCTGGACGGCCTCGAGCCGCATCTGACCGGAGACGCCCGGACCGCCTGGGAGCTGGCAGGTGTGATCGGCGGCGCGCCAATTGTGGAGCCGCTGCTCTCCGCGTTGGGGGAGCATTACGCGGACGATATCCGCGACGGCCTTTCCCAAATCGAGTGGGAGCTGGGGGAGGTGCTGAAAGGCCGGGATCGGGCGGAGCTCACCCTGAACTTCCGCCTGCCGGACAGGGTGAGCGGATCTATCCCGCTGACAATGGTCCGTATGGACGGCGAGTGGCTGATCAGTGAGGTGGGACTGCCGGATCTGGAGGAGATTCACTTGCAGCCGTAAAAAAGCGGGAGCGCCGTGCTCCCGCTTTTGGCTTACTCCCTTGTTTTCAGCTCCTGATAGCGTCCGGGCGTCAGGCCCTCCTGCTTTTTGAAGATGCGGATGAAGGTGGCGGAATTTTCAAATCCCACCTGCTGGCCGATCTCCTGAACGGTCTGCCGCATGGGTGAGGCCAGCAGCGCCTTGGCCTGCTCGATCCGGATGCGGTTGATGTAGTTTAAAAGTCCCTCGCCGGTCTGCTGCTTGAAAAAGCGGGAAAGATAGGCAGAGGAGATGCCGGCCGCCTCGGCGATCTGGTCGTTGCTGAGATTCTTGTCCGCATAATTTTCCCACAGGTAGTCCAGAATGATCCGGAGCAGCCGGTTGTTGTGGCTTTCCCGGCCGGATTCCACAAATCCGCAGATTTTCTCCGCATAGGCGTCCAGATAGCTTTCGATCTGGCCGGTGCCGCGCAGGCCGCTCATGCCGTTGAGGAATTGCCCGGCGTCGAATTTCTCCTCGCTGATGCCGAGCTCCTCCCCTGCGCGGATAAAGGTGGCGGCGATGTCGTAGAGAAAGCAGTGGAGAAGCTCGGGGGAGGAGAGCGCGTTTTCTGCGAAGCAGGTTTCGGACAGCTCGCGCAGGATGGCGCGGCACTGCTCCAGATTGCCGGAGCGCAGGCTCCCCGCCAGGGACTGTTCCCGCTCAGGCGTGTATCCGTAGTGGCTCTGAGAGGCTCCGGCGACATATTGCAGGATGTTGCGGCTGTTTTCACGGGAGAAAATGGACTGCTCCAGCGCGAGGGAGGCCTCCTCGTAGGCGTCGCTCAGCCCCGCGACAGACCGGTGCCCGGCGCTGATGCTGACGGTCAGTTCGATAAAAAGCGTCTGGAAGACGAAGCTGCGGATCTCGGCGAGCTGTCCGGCGACTTCCTCCACGCGCAGCGAGTCGTAGTTGATGACCGAGGCGATGACGCCGTTGACCTCGCAGACGTAGCCCGCATACCGGGCCTGAATCAGCTCCTGGAGCAGCATAATCAGGGAAAAATCCATGCTGTCCAGCGGGTACTCGTCCTGTCCGGCCGGCATTTCCCCGAAATACCGCTCATACTCGTCGACCCGGAACAGGGCGACCACAAAATTCGGCTTGGGGAAGGAGATGCCGTGCAGCGCCAGCGCGTGTGCGTCCAGATACCGCAGGTCGATCCTGCCCCGCAGCATCCGGGAGAGGTAGTTCTGCCGTACCTGATCCTGCTGCATGGCGAGCTGCCGCGTGATATCCGCGTTTAAATTGAGCATTTTGCGGACCGAAGCGTCCAGATAGAGCAGCTCGTTTTTCTCCTCCGCCGCCGGCAGGCTGCCGCGGAGCAGATGGGTGACGTTGCGGATGGGAATGTAATTTTTTCTGGAAAAAATCCAGGCGGCCAGCACCCCCGCCGCCAGCGTACCGGCGAAAAAGAACAGAAAAATGTTGTGCAGGGGCTGGCTGCTGGAGGCGAGATACTCGCTGCGCATATACAGGCGGTAGGTCCAGCCGGTCTGTTCGGAGAGGTAGACGCTGCCGGGTCCTTCATCTTTTGCCGGCTCTTCGCCGGTGTGGTTGGAAAGGACCGGCTCCCCCTCCCGGTCGCAGACCAGCAGCAGATTCTGCCGCACCCACTCGATGGAGTCGAGCTGGCTGAGCAGCGCCGCTTTGTCGATGGTGGCGACAATGCTCGCCGCCGCGGAGCCGGTGTAGGGGAGAGACTGGATGTAGAGCAGGGTGTTGTTGTCTGCATTGAGAACGGTCTTAAAGTGCGCGCCGCTGATGGCATCCAGCCATTCCGCCTCGGACTGAAAATAGGGGGAGGCAAGCTGCTCAAAGGCGAGATCGGTCGTGTAGTTGGCGGTCGGCGTGAGGACAAAATCTCCCTTCGCAAAGTAGACGTAAAAATTGACCAGACAGCTCGGATTCGGCCTGCTGCTCAGCTCCTTCCGGATGACGGTGTTGATGTTGTAGCGCTGTGCGGAGTTGAACGGCGGCCGGATGTGGAGAATGGTGGAAACGCTGCTGTTTAAGGCGAAATTCAGGTTAAAGGTGTCCAGTTCCGAAAAAACCTGGTCGATGATCTGGCTGCACTGAATCAGGATCGCCTCATTGGTGTGGAGCAGCTCCTCCTTCATCTTCTCCTCGGTGCGGTAAAAAACCGCGGCAGCACAGAAGAGCGGAATGAACAGGACAAAGAGATAAGAGGCAATGAACGAGTAAAAAAGGCTGCTCCTCACCGGGCGCCCCAGCAGGGAGAAATGAAATTTACGGCTCATGGACGGCTACACTCCTTGTCGGCGAATGAAATTTCATCTCCAGTATAGCATGAATCGCGCGGTTTTTACAGTGGAAAATTGCTCATTGTAAAAAAGACAGCATGAATATCAAAAACTAAACATGCTGTTCGTAAAAAAATCAGAACAATTATCACAGATTCAACATTTACTTTTTGTGCATGTATGCTATAATTGGAGCTGTTGAAAGCAGTTGGGCAGGAAATTTTCCCAGGAGGTCCTTCCGGCCTCTCACGAGCGAAGAGCCGGGGAAAATTCCCGCCGCGTCCAAATCTATTGAAATCAGGAGGAGTCCATGATGAAAAAGCACACCGGACAATCACTCGCCGCCATCCTGCTGACCGCGATGCTGGCCGCTTCCGCCGCAGGCTGTGCCTCGGAACCCTCGGAGTCCCAGTCTTCGGCGTCTTCCGCCGGCACCTCTTCCGGCTCATCCGTCAGCTCCGGCGCTTCCGCCGAATCCCTCCCGGAAGGGCAGCTCACCGCTGAACCGGTCACACTGACCTACTGGGTCAGCTTGGACAACAACGCGGCCGCCAGCATCAGCTCCTACAGCGAGAACAAGGTTTATCAGAAAATGGAGGAAATCACCAACGTAAAGATCGACTTCCTCCACCCGACCATCGGACAGGAAACAGAGCAGTTCAACCTCATGATCGCTTCCCGCGACCTTCCTGACCTCATCGAGTACGGCTGGGTCGGCTACGACGGCGGCCCGGAAAAGGCGATTTCCGACGGCATTATCATCAAATTGAACGACCTGATCGACGAGTACGCGCCCGATGCGAAGGCACTGATGGAATCCTCCGACGTCGTCGCCAAGCAGAGCAAGACGGACAACGGCTCCTACTACGCCTTTATGGCGGTCGGCGAAAGCAACGGCAACACCCAGTCCGGTCCCTTCCTCCGCATTGACTGGCTGGAAGACCTCGGCATGGAGGAACCGGCCACTCTGGAGGAGTGGACTGCTGTTCTGGAGCGCTTCAAGGAGGAGAAGGGCGCCTCTATCCCCTTCACCGGAGACGCGAACACCTTTATCTCCAACGACACCATCTGCGGTGTCTTCGGCGTCGGCTCCCAGTTCTACCAGGAGGACGGCGTTGTCAAATACGGCCCGCTGGAACCGGAATACAGGGAATATCTCGCCTTTGTCAAGGACTGGTATGACCGCGGCCTGCTCGACCCGGACTTCGCCTCCAACGACTCCAACACCATCGCGGCCAATATGACCAACGGCAAGTCCGGCTTCATGATCGGCTTTGCCGGCGGCGCAATGGGCACCTACCTCAACGCCATGTCCGGTGAAGATTATGATCTCAAGGCCATCGAATATCCCAAGATGCTGGACGGCAGCGACCCGATGTTCCACCATCGCGCCTGGGAGGTCCGCACCTCCGGCTCTCTCGCCATCACGACGGTCAACGAGTACCCCGAGCTTTCCGCCCAGTGGGCCAACTACTTCTACACCGAGGAGGGCGGTCTGCTCAAGAACTTCGGCATCGAGGGGGAGAGCTATATTCTGAACGAGGACGGCGACCCCGAGCTGACCGACCTGATCGAACATAACCCCGATGGTCTCTCCCGGCAGCAGGCCCTGGCTGTCTGGAGCCGCGGCAGCACGCCTTCTCCCGGACCGGTCATCAAACTGCAGGACGCCAATCCCCGCGTCGCTGAAACGGTGGATATCTGGAACCGCTATTCGGTCAACGCCGCCGAGGTCCTCATCCCGCCCATCACCCAGACCCCCGAGGAGGCGGACGAGCTCTCCTCGATGATTACCAACATCAACTCCTACCACGAGGAGATGGTAATCAAGTTCATCATGGGCCAGGAGAGCCTCGACAACTATGACAATTTTGTCGAACAGCTCAAAAGCTACGGCGTCGAACGGGTGATCGAGCTGAAACAGGCCGCACTCGACCGCTACAACGCGCGCTGATTTCCGCGCAGTGCTCCTGCCCGGGTGCTTCCGGGCGGGGGCCTTTGCCTGAATGGAGGGATTCATCATGACAGCGGGAAGCAAAAAAAGTCTCTGGCAGCGGGTCCGGAGGGAGCTGTCGGCCAACCGGTACGTCTATCTGATGGCGCTGCCGGTCGTCATTTACTACATCATTTTCTGCTATGCGCCGATGTACGGCGCGCAGATCGCCTTTAAGCGCTTCGATGTCGCGAAGGGCATCATGGGAAGCGACTGGGTCGGACTCCGTTATTTTGCCGAGTTTATCAACGGTCCGTATTTTTTTCGCCTGATGCGCAACACGCTGCTTATCAGCTTCTATGAGCTGATTTTCGCCTTTCCCGCGCCGATTCTGCTCGCGCTGCTGCTCAACGAGCTGCGGTCGGAAAAATTCAAGCGGACGGTGCAGACCATTATCTATCTGCCGCACTTCATTTCCATCGTCATCATCTGCGGCATGATTCATGACTTTGTTTCCCGCGACGGCGTCATCACCGACCTGCTCGTCCTGCTGGGGATGGAGCGGACCAACCTGCTGGGCGACCCCGCCTTTTTCCGCAGCGTTTACATCATTTCCGGCATCTGGCAGGGGGTCGGCTGGGGGACGATCATCTACCTTTCTGCGCTGACCGGCATCGACCCGCAGCAGTATGAGGCGGCGATCGTCGACGGCGCCAACCGCTTCCACCAGATCTGGTATATCACCCTGCCCGGCATTGCGCCGACCATTACGACGATGTTCATTTTGCAGCTCGGCAAGGTGATGAGCGTCGGGTTTGAAAAGATCATCCTCCTCTACAACCCGAACACCTACGAGGTGGCGGACGTCATTTCGACCTATGTCTACCGCATGGGCCTGAGCGAGGGCACGCAGTTTTCAGCGACTACCGCGATCGGGCTGTTCAGTTCGGCGATCAATTTCCTGCTGATTCTGACAGCCAATCAGGTCACCCGGAAGCTGAGCCACACCAGCCTTTGGTAAGGGAGGAACGCATATGGCAATCAAACGCTCGGTATCCGGCAGAATTTTCGATTCTGCCAACGTCATTTTCATGCTGCTGATGATTTTTGTCACCCTCTACCCGTTCTGGCACGTGCTGGCGGCCTCCTTCAGCGATTCCGGCCTGCTGCTGCGCCACACCGGCGCCCTGTTCTGGCCGGAAGGGTTCAGCCTCAGCGCCTATGAGCATGTTTTGCAGAATCAGCGCATCTTCACCGGTTATCTCAACACCATCTTTGTGGTGGTTGCCGGCACGGCGCTGAACGTGCTGATGACCTCGCTGGGGGCCTATGTCCTCTCCCGGAAAAAGTTCGCGATGCGCCGGGTACTGACCATCGCCATTGTTTTCACCATGTATTTCAGCGGCGGCATGATTCCGCGCTACATCGTCATCAACAATTACCTGCATCTGGGGAATTCTCTCTGGGCGCTCATTCTGCCCGGCCTGGTCTCCACCTGGAATCTCATCGTCATGCGGACCGCCTTTTTCGGCGTGCCGGAGAGCATCGAGGAATCCGCGCGCCTGGACGGCGCGAACGACTTTGTCATCCTGTTCCGGGTAATCCTGCCCACCATCATGTCGACCGTCGCCGTCATCATCCTGTTTTACGCGGTCGGGCACTGGAACGCCTGGTTCGACGCGGCGCTTTTCCTGCGCAAAAAGGAAAAATATCCGCTTCAGCTTGTGCTGCGCGAGATCCTGATTCTGAGCAGTACCGAGTCGATGACCAACGATGTCGATTTTGTCGACAAGGAGGCCATTGGCGAGAGTATCAAATATGCAACCATCATTGTGACGACACTGCCGGTCATCTGCATCTACCCGTTTTTGCAGAAATATTTTGTCAAAGGCGTCATGATCGGCGCTGTCAAAGGCTAAGAGGGGGGATTTTGATGAAAGAACGCTATGGGACCGTTCTGCTGGGCGGCAGTATGCTGGCACTCGGCTATGCGTCCCGCCATTCCGATGCGGTTGTGCTTGAGCGGGGGGAGCTGCTCGCGCCCGAGTACACCGCCTGTTTCCGGCCCGCCTTTCCGGAGAAGGAAAAACCGGCCTGCGGACTGCGGGAATTTCTCTGCGGCCGCGGTGTGATCGGAGAAGACGGCGCTGTTCAGACGCTGCCGCTGCTGCCGGCGCTCTGCGGATTCGTGCTGGAACGGAACATTCCGGTGCAGCTGCTCACCGCATTTGTCTCCGCGAGACGGGAAGGGGGGGACTGGGTCCTCACCGTCTTTCACAACGGGGGGTTACAGGATATACGCGCCGCGCAGGTGATCGACACCCGCACTCCGGCGGGCGGACCATCCCGGTTCCATGTGGTCTGCAACGAGCCGCCCTCCTGCCTGGAGGAGAAGCTCGCCGCAGCCGCACCGGAAGGGGTGTCGGTTTCGGCGGTGCACACCCGGCTTGCGAGCTTTGTTTCTTTCCGGCTGCCGCCGGAAACGGACCTT
>CALXIG010000225.1 GCA_944388305.1 uncultured Clostridia bacterium | reverse complement strand
ATCAAGGCGGTCAAGGAGGCGGTCAGCATCCCGGTCATCGGAAACGGGGACATTCTCACCGCCGCCGACGCAGTGCGGATGTATGAAGAAACCGGCTGCGACCTTGTCATGATCGGCCGGGGAACCTATGGAAACCCCTTCCTCTTCCGGGAAATCAGTCAGTATCTTGAAACCGGAATCCTTCCGCCGCCGCCGACCCTCGAGGAGAAGCTCGAGGTTATGAAGCACCACATCCGGTTAATCGTCACCTATAAGGGCGAGTACATCGGGATGCGGGAAAGCCGCAAAATTGCCGCCTATTATATCAAAGGCATCCCCGGCGCGGCAAAGTTCCGCAACGCCTGCGGTGCCCTCACCAGTCTCGACGACCTCGACGCCCTCATCGCCGTCCTCAAGATGCAGAGGCGATAGGCGGGGCGTCTTTCAAAAACAGCTTGAGGTGATCAAAATGAAAAAAGAGTACCGCACCATCCCCGCATCCATGAAGTAGATGGAGACCTACGGTTTTTCCTGGATGGATTTTGTGACCGCAATTCCGGCGCCCTTATTTGTTGCGACCTCCTATAAATCCAACGGAAAGCCAAATGCCTGCCTTCAGTCCCGGGCATGCTTCAGTGGCAACCCATCCGGCTTTTATGCGATCCTTTCCAGTGTGGACCCAGCTTGGCATTTCTACCAGAGCGTCAAAGAAACCGGGGTGGCTGTGCTGAATTTTCCGTCCGCCGATGTGTATGACCGCTGTCACCAAACGATCGCCAACAACGGTTTTGAGACGGATGAAATTGCCGCGTCCGGCCTCATCGCCGAAAAAGCGTCGGCAGTCAACGCTCCCCGCATTCAGGAATGTTTCCTCAACCTCGAGTGCCGCTACCTGTGGGAGCGCGAAATCGTCGAAGGCAGCGCGCATATCGTGCTCTGCCTGGAAGTTGTGAATATCTGCGCCGACGAGGGCCGTCTGGACGAAGCCGCGCAGGGCCGGTACGGCCCGGACGGCTATCTCTACAATGTGCATTACCCGGTCGATCCCGAAAAATTTGCCGGAAAATCGCGCGACTGGCTCGCCGTCCTGCAAAAATACCGGGGTATGAGGGAATATTGATCCGTTCATTTTTATTTTCAGGAGGGATTTTTATGAATCTCACGCCCATTCCCAACGATCTGCTCGCCGCCCGCCTCGAACCGCCCAAACCGGGTTGCCGTCTGGTCCTCGACACCGACACCTACAATGAGATCGACGACCCGTATGCGCTGGTTTATGCCCTCCGCTCGCCGCAACTCAGGTTGGAGGCCGTCTATGCCGCGCCCTTCCACAACGACCGCTCGGCTGGTCCGAAAGACGGAATGGAGCGGAGCTACGGACAGATCTGCGAGATTCTGGACCTGCTCGGGGAAGAGCGCCCGGTCTTCCGCGGCTCTGAGCAGTGGATGACCGGGCCGGACGATCCGGTTGATTCCCCCGCAGCGCGGGACCTCATTGCGCGGGCCATGTCGTCGGAGGAACCGCTCTACGTCGCGGCTATTGGCGCGGCGACCAATGTTGCCTCGGCCATTCTGCTCGAACCGGCGATCCGGGAAAGAATTGTGGTGGTCTGGCTGGGCGGCCACGGACTGCATATGCCCAAAACGGACGAGTTTAATATGAGGCAGGACTATTACGCCTCCCGCACGCTGCTGGAATCCGGTGTGCCGCTGGTTGTCCTGCCCTGCAACGGCGTCGTCAGCCACCTGCTCGTCACCATTCCGGAGCTGGAGTCCATTCTCGCCGGAAAAGGGAAGTGCGGACAGTATCTTTTGAACATCACCCGCGATTTTATGCGGAAGTACCCCTGCTCTTCCAAGGTGATATGGGATATCTCGACCATTGGCTGGCTTTGCAATGCCGGCTGGTATCAGAGCAGGCTGATTCCCAGCCCGGTGCTGAGCCGGGATATGACCTATTCCATCAGCGTAGATCCGGAGCGTCACCCGATCCGGTATGTCAGTTTCCTGGATCGAGACCGCATTTTCGAGGATTTATACAATAAAATGTAAGCGCTTTTCAGCAGACAGCGGAGGTTCGGTAAAACCGGATTCTCCGCTGTTTCCTATTTTTTGTGGGAATTTATCCAAAAATTTAGAAAGGTAAAAGAGCGGTATAGTATTTGAAAAGGCACAATCTGTCAGCTTGCACAAAATCACACGGGATACTGGATTTTTAAAGTGAAAGTCGTGGGAAATCCACGAGATTTCCGGTCTGTACGTAAAAATATCTTGATTTTCCGCTCGTTTTGCCGCCAGAGTTTATACAAAGTCGTTACAGCCGTTTGCTGGTTTCCGCCAGGCAATGCCGGTATAATAGGTGGCGTAAGATCAATAAAGGAGGATATCACAATGAGAATCCAGAAACTGTTTGCTTCCACCATGACTGCCGTCCTTTTTGCCGCCATGCTGGCCGGCTGCACCTCCGGTGAGAATTCTTCACAGTCCACCGCCCAGCAGGGCAGCTCCGCTGAAAGCGGCGTTTCCGAGACGGGTGGAGCTTCCGGTGGGGAAAGCGGCGACTACGCCGACACCATCACCCTCGTCTGGTACCCCAACGAGTCCGCCGACGATTACGATGTTGCCCGCGAGGAATATGCCCGCCTTTTCAAAGAGGCCACCGGCAAGGACGTCGAGCAGAAGCTGACCACTGACTACGCCATTGCCATTGAATCTCTGGCGAGCGGTACCGCACAGATCTGCTTCATGGGCGCACAGGGCTACATTGAGGCAAAAAATGCAAACGACGCGGTCGAGCCCCTTTTCGTCAATTCCGGCGCTTCCGGCACTCTGGACGACGCGCTCTACTACAGCTTCCTTGCAGTCAACAAGGGCGACGAGGGCGAATACGTGGACGGCGACGGTTACTCCATCGACAATATTGCCGGCAAGCGGATCTCTTTTGTCTCCAACAGCTCCACCTCCGGCTTTGTCGTACCGACCAACTCGATTATCGGCCACTTCAGCAAAATCGACGGCTGGACGGACCTCACTCAGGACGACCTCATTGAGGGCGGAAACGACATGCTCTTCTCTCAGGTGCTGTTCGGCGGTTCACACCAGGGTTCCGCGTTTAACCTCCTGTCCGGCAATGCGGACATTGCGGCTTTCTGTGACACTGAGATCGACCCTTACGCCTCCTGCACCGAGGGGAAAGAGAACACTGCCGGGTCGGTCTACACCATCCACGATGATGCAAGCGCACCTTTTGACACTGTAACCGGTTCGCAGTTCGTTGTCATCCAGTCCACTCCGGTTCTCAACGGTCCCTTTGTCTACAATTCCGACGCGCTGGACCCCGCTGACGTCGAAGCAATTCAGGAGCTTTTCACTTCCGACGAGGTCGCGAACAACGAGCTGATCTTTGTTCCGGAGGATTCCGACGGAGTCGGGATGTTTGAGAAGACTGACAGCGAGCGCTTTGTCCTGGTTGAGGATTCCTGGTTCGATCCCATCCGCAATCTGAGCGAATAAGACATTCACCGGAAAAGGAGCGGCACGAAATGGCATTACTGGAATTCCAAAACGTAAGCAAAGTCTACAACAACGTCACCAAGGCGTTACAGGACGTTACGTTTTCGATCGAAGAAGGTGAGTTCGTGTCCATCATCGGCCCTTCCGGGGCCGGCAAATCAACGCTGATGCGGTGTGCCAACCGTCTGGTTGACGCATCGCAGGGCGCAATTTTTTTTGATGGGCAGGATGTCACCAAAATGGGGAAAAAGGACCTGCGGAAGGTCCGCACCAAAACCGGCATGATTTTCCAGCACTACAACCTGGTGGAGCGGCTGAGCGTTGTGGAAAATGTGCTTCACGGCCTGCTGGGGAAGAAGTCCACCCTGAGCGGGATGATCGGCCAATATACTGAGGCGGAAAAAGCGGAGGCGTTTCGCATCATTCAGGAAATGGGGCTGACCGAGCAGGCATATAAGCGCTGCGACGAGCTCTCCGGCGGTCAGAAGCAGCGGGTGGGCATTGCCCGCGCCATCATGCAGAAGCCGCGGCTCATTCTCTGCGACGAGCCGATCGCCTCGCTGGACCCCAAGTCCTCCAAGGTCATCATGGACCATTTGAAGCAGATCAACCGGGAGAAGAAGATCACCTGCCTGGTCAATCTGCATCAGGTGGACGTGGCGATTCGCTACTCTGAGCGCATCATCGGTGTGGCGGGCGGACGGATTGTCTATGACGGTCCTTCCGGTCAGCTGACCGAGGCCATAATCCATGAAATTTATCAATCCGGTGCTCATGACCTGATTATGGACAAGCTGGGGTGAGGATATGGAAAAAACAACGGATATTTTCCGCAGGCGGAAACTGACCTATACGGCGGTGTTTCTGATTTTCCTCACGATTTTTGCGGGCACCTCGCTGATTACGGAATTCAGTCTGGCCGACGGCGCAGCCTCCTTTCCGGCTGCCGCCGCCTGGATCGCCGAAAACCTTATTCCGGACCAGGAGGCGATGGAGCGCCTGCCGCGCATCCTCGAGCGGTTGCTGGAAACAGCGCTGCTCTCGGTGGCGGTGACGGTTGTAGCCGCTGTGTGCGCCTTCTTTTTCAGTCTTCTGGGTTCCAATATCCCCCACATTCACGGTCTGGTGAAGCGGCTGGTCCGAATTGTAGCAGCTTTTTTCCGCAACGTGCCGGACGTGGTGTGGGCGATGCTTCTGATGTTCTCCTTCGGCCAGAATATTCTGACCGGATTTTTCGCCCTGTTTTTCACGACCTTTGGCCTGCTCACCCGCGCATTCATCGAAACGGTGGACGAGGTGAGCGCCAGTTGTGTGGAGGCGCTGGAGGCGACCGGTGCGAATTTCATCGAACTTGTTTTTCAGGGGATCATTCCGTCCGCGCTTTCCGGCATTACAACCTGGGTGCTGTATATGATCGAGACGAACATCCGCAGCTCCACCCTGATCGGAATGCTGACCGCGACGGGCATCGGCTATCTGTTCGACCTGTACTATAAACGGCTGGATTTCTCTTCGGCGAGCCTTGTTATTCTCTCGATTGTTGTGCTGGTGCTGGTGATCGAGACGGCCTCCAACCGAATCCGAAAGGTGGTTTTATCATGACAGATCTGGCATTGATCCATCCGCCGCTTCCGGCGGAACTGGAGAAAGCGGTAACCCGTTCTCACCGCGGCAAAATCCGGATCGCGGCAAAGGACCGGAGCCGCCCGGCGGTGAATCTGCTGATCGCTGTTTTGCTGTTTTTGACGGTGCTGGCCTTCTGCACCTTCGACTATCAGAACATTGATTTTTCCAAGGCGATTCTCGACACGCTGCACAACATCAGGACCGTGTTTCTGGAACCGGAACTCACCCGGGAGACGGTGGGCGGCATTCTCTATCAACTGTTGGTGACCTTCTGTCTTGGAACGCTCGCCACCATTCTGGGGGCGGTACTCGCCTTTTTCTGCTCGCTTTTGTGCGCACGGAATCTGGCGGGAGCGGGCTCGGTTCATGTAATCAAAAGCATTATCGCGGTGATTCGCGCGGTCCCCACCGTTATGTGGGTGCTGATTTTCGCAGTTTCCGCGGGACTTGGCAGCGTGGCGGCCGTGGTGGGGCTGACCTTTCACAGCTTTGCCTACCTGACCAAAGCATATGCGGAATCTATCGAGGAGATCGACCCGGGCATCATCGAGGCGCTGAAGGCCAACGGCGCGAGTTACTGGCAGATTATCTGTCAGGCGGTGGTCCCGGCCACCATCACCTACATGGTTGCCTGGACCTTTATGCGGTTTGAAATCAATTTTGCCAACGCAGTTGCGATGGGCGCGGCCGCGGGGGCAGGCGGCATCGGATTCAATCTCTTTATGGCCGGCAGTTTCTATTTCGACCTTCATGAAATGGGAATGCTCACCTACATTGTAGTGATCGCCGTCGTCATTCTCGAGATGATTTCGACCAAAATCAAAGCAAAAGTGAAATGAGGCGAACGACACCGATGAACAAACGAGAAATTTCAAAGATCCTTGCGCGTGCGGATGCCGCCTGTGTCAGGGCGATGGCAGATGCCATCAAAGCCGAGCACGAGGCGGTCGTCGTCAAGGCGCCGGAAAAATCTCTCACCATGATTCAATTGCGGGATCCGGTGCAAGAGACGCTTTTTTACCTGGGGGAAGTGATCGTGAGCGAGGCGGTCGTCGAACTTGAGGGCGCAAAGGGCACCGCCGTCGTCATGGGGGACGATTTTAACAGGGTGTTGGATATGGCGGTGATCGACGCCGCCTGCAACAGAGGGGTCTTCCGGCAGTTCGCGGAGCTGGAGCGCCTCGCAAAAGAGCAGGAGCTGGCCGCCGCAAGAGAGAACGCCCTGTTCCTGAAGACAATGGTCAATTTTACATCAATGGATTCGGAGGCCGCCCAATGAAGCAGCTGCACACATTTGATGAAGTTTTTGATTCCCAGAAGATCTTCCGCGCCGTTTTGGATGCGATGGCCAATCCCGGCCGGCGGCATTCTGTCGCACCGGCTGCGGAAAAACTTTACGGCTGTAATCCGGGGATGCTGGCCCTCGCCATGACGCTGCTCGACAACAGCGTGCGTTTCTGCTGTCTGGGGGACAGCGCACTAGAAGAGCAGATTCACCTTCTGACCCACTCTGCTGTCGTGGATGCGGCGCAGGCGGATTTCCTCTTTGCCGCGGATGCGGCGCGGATTCCGGAGGCGATTGCCGCTGCAAAATGCGGGACACTGGAAAATCCGCATCTTTCGGCCACAGTGATCGCCGCGGATGGGGGAGAGGAGAAGCCGGCGGTCCTCTCCGGCCCCGGTGTCAAAGGGCGAATGGAAATTCCGCTTTCCCGCACCGCCTCGGAGGCGATCCGTCTCCGGGACGGGCGGCACGATGAATATCCGGAAGGGATCGACCTGCTCTTTCTCGCGCCGGACGGCACATTTTTCTGCATCCCAAGAATGGTAAAAAGGGAGGAAGCATAATGGCATACGTTGCAGTTTCCGGCGGTGAAGAGGCCATTGAGGCCAGCATCCGGCTGCTGGAATATTACCGTAGCGGTACAGAGATGGATCTGGAGCTCGAAGTCGTCGAAAACAAGCTCAGTCTGCTGGTAGACCGGGTGATGAGTGAAGCCGGCCTGTATTCCAGACGCTACGCAGCGCTGGCACTGAAGCAGTGTGAGGGCAGCGTCGAAGAGGCGGTGTTCCTGCTGCGCGCCTACCGCTCCACCCTGAAGCGCAGTTACGACACCCGGACGTTGGATACCGCCTCCATGCGGATTGTCCGCCGGATTTCCGCCGCCTTTAAGGACATCCAGGGCGGACAGATTCTGGGCGCCACCTACGACTACACTCACCGGCTGATGAATTTCTCTCTGGAACATGAAGACGCGCCCGCCCTCCAGTCGCGGATGCGGGAAGAGCTGGCGCGGCAGAATCCGGTTCTTCCGGAGCCCTGCGTGCGGGTTTCGGACTCCCTCAAGGAGGAGGGACTTATCGAGCGCTTTCCGCTGGATGAAACGCCGCCCTTCGATGTGACGCAGAATCTCCTGGAATTTCCTGCTTCCCGGAGTGCCCGCCTGCAAACCCTTGCCCGCGCGGATATGGGTTTTATTTCCGGGCTGGCGTACTCCGTCCTGCGTGGATTTGGGCAGGTCCACCCGACGGTTGGCGAACTGCGCACCGGCTATCTCGAGCTCGAGGTTCCCTATCTTCAGAATGAATCCGAAAGCCTTTGGATTGGCGAAGTCCTGATTACGGAGGCGGAGGTTTTTAACGCGGCAGATGATAAGGATCAGCTCAAGCTGGCCTGCGGATACGGCATCATTTTTGGCCGCAACGAAAATAAGGCGATTGCGATGGCGGTTCTGGACCATGAGCTGGATCAGGGCGGCGATTATCCCAGCCAGAATGAGGAATTTGTCCTCACGCATGGGGACAGCCTGGAAATGAACGGCTTTGTATCTCACTTGAAACTGCCGCACTATGTCACCTTCCAGTCCAAGCTGGATGCGGTCCGCAAAACCCGGAGGAAGAATCATGAATGATCATTACAATTACGCATTTTTGGATGAAGGCTCCAAGCGGGAGATTCGCCGCAGCATTCTCAAGGCGGTTGCCATCCCCGGCTACCAGGTTCCCTTTGGTTCCCGGGAACTGCCCATTGGGCGCGGGTGGGGAACCGGCGGCATTCAGCTGACCCTCTCCCTCATCGGCCCGGAGGACACGTTAAAAGTTATCGACCAGGGGAGCGACGAGAGCGTCAACGCCGTCAATATCAAAAAATTCGTCAGGATGTGCACCGGTATTCCCTGCACAACCCGCACACAGGACGCCACCATCATCCAGACCCGCCACCGCATTCCGGAGCACCCCATGCGCAACGATCAGATCCTGGTTTTGCAGGTCCCGATCCCCGAGCCGCTGCGCATCGTCGAGCCCAAGGAGGAGGTCACCAAGAA
>CALXIG010000224.1 GCA_944388305.1 uncultured Clostridia bacterium | reverse complement strand
CGCCGCTGGTGCTGCACGGCGGTTCCGGCCTTTCGGACAGCGATTTCCGCAGGACGATCGCGCGGGGCATCGCCAAGGTGAACATCTTCACCGACATTAACTGCGCCGCCGCGGCCGCAGCCCACGACAGCTGGGCCGGGGGGAAGGGGATGACCGACCTCATGCCGGCCGTCTGCGAGGCGGTTCGGGCTGCCACTGCGCAGAAGATGGAAATTTTCGGGAGCTGCGGAAAAGCATGACCGCCCTTTACACACAGCGCCGCCGGAGGAGCGTCTCTCCTCCGGCGGTTTTTTGTCTCAGTATGTAATTTTGACCCAGATAAAGGAGCGGACCTCGCAAAAATCCGCCAGGATGGTCTCGCCGTCCGGCTCGAGCCGCACGGGCGCGCTCTGATAGAGCAGCTCCATCCGCCCGCCATCCAGCGAAACGGGAAGCTGGAAACGGTGGGCGGACTCTGCCGTTTCCTCCCGGAAAAGGAGAAGATGGGCGTAACGCCGGTCCGGTCCGGCGCAGCAGTAGCCGCTGAAAGACTGCCCGTCCGGACAGTCGCCGACGGGAATGACGCGGGCCTCGAACAGCTCGGCGGCATGACGGCGGTAAACCGCGGAAACAGCTGCAAGCAGCGCCGCGTCCTCCGGGGAGAGGTGGGACATCTCCATCCAGATCAGCGGATTGGCCGGCATGACCGTCCCCAGGAGATAATCCATCCGGTAGAGGCCGGGCGCGAAAGGCATTCCCGCGTAATTCTGCGGGTTGCGCCGGGGATTGAGCACCTCCATCTGCAAGCGGCGGGCCGGAAGCACCTCCGCCAGGCGCCACAGATTTTTGAAGGTGTTGTGAGGATAGTAGTTTCCGAAGTCGGTGTAGCGGTTTTCGACGAAGAGGGTGCCGTACTGCGTCTGGAAGAGGTAGCCGAAGCGGTCCTCGGCTGTGACATCGAGGTTGAAGCGGATGTCGCCGCCGCTGCGGCTGGTGAGGGTTTCCAGCAGGGAGAGGAAGCGCGTCTCCGCCCGTTTGCTGCGGATTTTCACCCCGTCCAGCTTGAAATAGCGGACCCCATAGCGGCTGTACAGTCCCCAGAGCGTCTCAATGTCCCGTTCGACATTGGCGAAATCCCGGGAAGAATCCGGACTGAACCACAGCCCCAGCTCCACCCCGCAGGCTTTCGCCTTCTGTACCACCGGCTCGAGGCCGTTGGGGAAGCGTTCGGGATCGACCTGCCAGAAATCCGCGTCGTCGCTGTAATAGCCCTCCCAGACGCCGCCCTGCCTGCGGCGGGAATTGGCGGTCACGCCGGTTTCCCAGCCGTCGTCGATTTGCAGGATGTCTACGCCCAGCTTCTGCGCCTGCTCCAGCTCCCGGCAGATGAATTCCTCGCAGACCGCCATGTCCTGGCTTCGGTCTCCCCAGGTGTTGGACATGACAAAGAGGGCGCCGCGCGGGTCGCCCTGGGAAAAGGCGGTGCTGTACCGCCAGAATTCCTCCCAGATCTGATCTGTTTTGCCCACACCGGCGGCTGTGGCGTAAAAGGGCACCCTGCCTTCCGGCATGTTGGCAAAATCCACCCCGCTGCCCAGCAGGACGGCGCAGCGGTTCCCTTCGAGAAGGAGGTCGCGGCTTTGCCGGTTGAGGGCGGAACTGGGGGTAGGAGAGTGCTTGACCAGCAGCAGCGAGTCCCCGTGCGGGTAGTCAAAGAGGTGGAAGAGATTCCCCTCCTCCTCACGCCGGCCGCGGCTGTAGACCGGGACGGTTTTCCGCTCGCAGAGCGAGTCATTGCGGTCGGTCTTGTCAAAGAGCAGCACCGATTCGAGTTTGAGGTGCCGGTTTCCCAGCGGAAGGCATTCGATGGTGTCGGACGGGCAGCAGCCCTCCTCTCCGGCGGCGCGGTCACGCAGCTCAATTCCGGTGACGGCGGCTTCCTCCCCATGCCGGACCTCTCCGGCGGGTTCGCCTGTTTTTTCTACCCGGATCTGGTAAAAGAGGAAGGAAATACCGGGGAAGAGCAGAAATTCGTGCCAGACGGTCCCGCCGCTTCCACTGAGGGCGAGGGAGGCGAGAAGGTGCGGCGCCATACCGTGCCGGCTACGGGGACCGGCTGCCAGCGAGGCCGCCGGCCTCTCCCCCTCCCGGAGGACGGGCGGACGGATGGGGCGCGCATCCCCGGCCCACTCTGTCCCGTTTTGCGCGTCCAGCAGCCGCAGGGTGCGCAGGCCGCCGCCTTCCAGCTGCATTTCCCGCCGGATGCGGCTGTTGCCGACTGCCAGCAGGCCGGTTTGCGGGTCAAATTCCGCGTAACAGTCCAGAAAATTCATGCAGGTTCTCCTTTCCGGCGGATGGGAATGCGGCCGAACGCCTCCAGGAAGCGTTCCGCCTCATCCCGGGATTCCGCCCCGACGGTATAGTAGGCAGCGGTGGTGCGCAGGCTGTCCTGCAACCGCAGGACCCGTTCCGGGCTGCCGCCCGCCAGGACGGCTTTGCCCAGGGAGTTGATCTTCCGGTAGAGCCAGGTCCAGTCCTGTTCGGCGGCTTCCCCCGCCCCGGCGACCCACTGAATGGTGTGCAGCCCCCGGATGCCGCAGAGGTCCTCCAGGTGGCGGATGGCGCCAGGTCCGTCGAGGTGGTACTCGGCGGCGTCCAGCGCCGCGATTTCACAGCGAATGCAGGGGAGGGCAAACTCCCGAAACATCTCGCCGGAAATCATGCAGGAGAAATCGCACTGCGGGACGCCGGTGGCCCCTTCGGTATACATGCCGTGCCGGTTGATGCTGCCGTACCTGTCAAATTCAAACAGTTCCCGGACGGCTTTCATCGCGCAGGTGTAGGCCGCGTTGATCTGTTCGAGCGCTTCTTTAACCGCTTCCGGCTCGTCGAGGAGCGCAGTCAGCAGGCTGTTGACGCCGTAAAGCCCCGCCAGCCCGTCCAGTCCCGCGCTGAGCGTCGGCGCGGCGAGCATAACGCTGCCGCCCAGCTTGCTGCGGAGAACGTGGTAAAATTCGGCGGTGCGGGTCCACCATTTTCCATTGGGATCGAAAGCAATTTTCGCGCGGGTGAGAGATTGGAGCGGCCGGACCGGCCAGGAGGTCGTGCCGTCCGCTGAGAGGCGGAGATCGGCGCCCAGAAAGGCCGCAAAGTCATCCGCTCCAAAGGAGACGGCGTAGTAGGGCACCGCCTCGCAGAGGAATTCCCGGCAGTCGGCCCACCGCGCGACCTTGTCCGCCGTTTTGCCGAAGGCTTTTCCGCCTTCAAACGCCTCGAGGTAGCGGGGCGGCTCGGCTGCCTCCCGTCCTGCCTTTACCAGGGTGATGGAGAGGGCGGGCCGCTCGTTTTCCTGCCGCCAGTAGCGCTCCCAAAAGCGCGCTTTGTCCGTTCCTTTCATGGCTCATTCCTCCGCTGAGATTTCAATGCGGACCGTCTGGCCGGCTTTTGTGGGGAGGGTCAGTTCGACGGCGCCGTCGAGGCGTGCGGCCAGAGGAAATTCCGTCCCATCCACCGCGCAGCGGTACCGTTTCCCGGGAGCCATCGCGAAGATCAGACTGCATGAAGGGCGGTTGTCCGCAAAGGTGACGGCGCAGCGCAGATGGTCAAAGCCTGCGCTCCAATCCTGTCCGGTGATCCAGGCGGAGAGGCCGCCGGTAATCGTTCCCGGACGGAAATAGGACTGATACCAGAGGAGGACCGGACAGGACAGGCCGGAAAACTGGTGCCAGCCTGCTCCGCGTCCGGATGCGATAATGAAGTGCTCATAACAGTTGTAGGAGTGTTCAACCTCGTGCGCCCAAAGCTCGAGCGCCGTCCGGGCAATGCGGAAAGCCTCGCCGCAGAGGCCGTAATCGAGCAGCGCCTTGAAGAAAAACCACTGGTGCGGCATCCAGACTGCGCCGTTCCAGTAACCGTCTTTTTTGTAATAGGGGGCGGACTGATCGACGGTTGAGAGGCCGATGGGAGTCCACAGCTCCTGTTCCGACATGAGGTGTCCGGCCAGCCGGGAAAGCTGCATGCCGGTAATTTCCCCGGCAATCATGGGCGACGCGCCGTCGAGGCCCATGTTGAAGTTTGCACCGCTCGGATGGCGGAAGATCCCGGCGGGATTTTTTTCGCCGTCATGGCACAGATAGCCGAAATAACCGGATTCTTCGTCCCAGCAGAGTTGCAGTGCGCCGGACAGGCGGGCGATGTCCCGGCTGAGGGCGGCTGCGGTTTCTTCCTGTCCGCCAAGGACGGCTGCGGCCTGCCTGAGTATTTTTGCGCAGCGGATCATGTGGGAGGTTGTGGCGCAGCAGGCAACCGCGTTCTCAAGCCGCCGCGCATGGACAGCAATTTGAGGCGGATAATCGTCCCAGCCGCCGGAATTGTAGAAATAGTCCCAGGTGCAGAGCAGGCCCGAGCGGAATTTTCCGATAGTCGAGCTGCCCAGCTGACCGGTCATGAAGCGGTAGTATTGCAGCAGACGGGGAAAGCAGTGGGCCAGCAGTTCCGGCGACTGGGTCCTGTTCCACAGCTCCTGAAAGAGGTAAAATTGGGTGGGGACCGGTGAACCGTGATGAATAAAGGCGCTTTCCGGGTCGCCCGGCTCGGTCAGGTAGGCGTTCAGGCAGTCGGCGGCGCGCTGCACGCCGCAGGTGGAAAGTCCCAGCCCCACGAATCCGGAATCCCAGGTGTAGAGGCAGTCCCACCAGCGGCCGGGGGTGTTGTGCCGGATGTAACGGCGCTTGGCATAGACGGGGTAGACCACATTGGTCAGGGTGGTGGCGGCCATCCGCTCCTGGGAGAAGCGATAGCGCTCTCCGGCCGGGTTGCCGCCGGGATGGAACGCGCCTTCCCGCGCCTTCGCACAGAGGGCGGGAAATTCACCCCTCCGCGCGGCAAGAGCGGCGAGTTTCTCCCGCACTTCCCGGAGGCTCTGCCCGCAGCAGACGGCGGCGTAAAGATCGGCCTCTCCGCCGGGAGGAATGGGGATAGGCCGGAGGAAGATGTCGGAAAAGTGCCCTTTTTCATCGCCGAAAAGGACCTTGCTCACATGGTTGTGTATCATATAACGGAAATACACGTCCAGCTCGCCGGTCAGAAGATAACGCAGGCAGAAGTCGGGAAAATCCCAGAAGATTCCGTAGTAGCAGCCGGTGTGCGGGTATTTGAGGATCAGGGTGTTCCGTTCGGGATCGAAAGCCGTCTGCGCATCCTGCTCCAGAGGAAGCCGGTAGCTGTTTTCGAGAACGAGCGGTTCTTCTGCTCCTCTCTCCCAGACTTCGGGGACAAAAGCCGGCGCCTCGACGGTGTATTTTACCGCCTCCGCCTCTTCCTTTTCGCAGAGGACGAAGCTGTCGAGGAGGATGCTGCCCTCAGTCAGGCAGAAAGCACAGCTTTCGCCTGTGATTCCGACCGGAAAGACGGCGGTTTCAAAATCCGGGTGAGCGGGCAGGTGAGCGGAGAGATTCATGCCGCCGGTGATCTCAAGCTCTGCCTCCCCTCCGCGGTAGCGGAGGACCAGAACGGGCGCGCGAAAGGCGGGCAGTTCCGCGAGGGAATAAATCGCTTTCTCTCCGGGCGTTTTTCCGAGCAGAACGCCGGAGCCGCCGGTGAGTCCCGCACCGCGCTTTTCATTGGGGCGGCGGCCGTCCGGAACGAGGCTGTCGGTGGGAAGCGAAACGGCCCGTGAAAAGCGGACATAGTCGATTCCGCGGCAGAATCCGCTTTTTTCGGGGCGGGAACAGCGGACAGGGGTGATCGTTTCGCACTCGTCGTCCGGCGCCTCGACAGGGTAGTTGATCGAGGCCATGTAGTGCAGAACCAGATTCTGCATCGTATCCCCGTTGTTGACCAGGCGGGTATGGAGCAGACAGGCGCTGTCGTCCAGACGGGCATAGGCGGCGTCAGCGTAGACGGCGTCCTTCCACTCCAGCTCATACCGCATGGAAAAGTAGGAAAGATCGGGAGACGCTTCCCAGATATGGGTATTGCCCTCCATCAGGACGTTCGGGACGTCGGTGCGGCCGCGGTAAAATCCGGGCAGGACGCTCAGATCGAAGCGCAGCCCGTCCTCACTGGCGGGAATGTGGGAAATCCCGGCGTAGCGTTTGGTGTAGGGCCCCCAGGACGGGAGGGAGAGGTCGTGAGTGTCTGGATGAAAATTCATGGCAGGGCCTCCTTTGAAGACGCCGCTTGCGGCGGTTCTGCTGAAAAAGCGCGATAAATTACCTTTATTATAGCAATTCCATCGAAAAATGCAAGAGTTTATCCTTTAATTGCACCGATCATCACGCCTTTGACAAAGTATTTCTGAAGAAAAGGATAAAAGCACATAATCGGCAGCGTGGCGACCACCATGGTGGCGTATTTGATGCCTTCGCCGACGATTTCCTGGTCACTGATGTTGCCGCCCGCCATTTCCGAGGTGTTCGACTGAATCAGAATCTCGCGCAAAATCATTTGGAGGGGATATTTGCTGCGGTCGCTGATATAAAGCAGGGCGCTGAACCAGGAATTCCAGTGCCCGACGCTGTAAAACAAAGCCATGACGGCCAGAATCGGTTTGGAGAGAGGAAGCACAATCCGCCAGAAGATCTGAATATCGTTGTAGCCGTCCAGCTGGGCGGATTCCACCAGTTCGCCGGGAATCGTGGTTTGGAAAAATGTGCGCATGACGATCATGTTGTAGGTGCTGATCGCTCCGGGCAGCACCAGTGCCCAGACGGTATTGAGCATGTGAAGGTCCCGCACCAGCAGGTAGGAAGGAATCATCCCGCCCGAAAAGAACATCGTAAAGACAAAAACGGCGGTAAAGACATTGCGGCCGAACATATCCGGCCGGGAGAGCGGATAGGCGGCACAGATGGTAAAAAAGAGATTGATCAGGGTGCCGAATACGGTATAATAAATGGTGTTGCCATAGCTGGGCCAGATTTCCGGATTTCGGAACACCATCCGGTACATCTCCAGGGTAAAGTCGACCGGAAAAAGCTGGACCTCCCCCCTCATCAGCGCGATGGGGTCGCTGAAGGAACCGCTGATGACGTAGAGGAGCGGGTAGACGACGAGAATACAGATTATGGTCAGAATCAGAATAATGACCAGGTTGAAAAGTCTTTCGCCCGGTGATTCCTTGATTTTCATAGAATGCTACACCTCACTTATGCGGATTTACGCTCACCAGAGCGCAACATCGCTGACTTTGCGGCTGATTTTATTAAAGGTGATGATGACGATAAAGTTGATAACCGAATTGAACAGGCCGACGGCAGTCGAGAAGCTGAATTCGCCCCCCTGTAAACCGCGGCGGTAGACATAGGTCGAAATGACATCAGAGGTTTCGTAGATCGCCGGGTTGTACATCAGCATGATCTTTTCATAGCCGACATTGAAAATGCTGCCCATGCGCAGGATGAGCATAATCATGATGGTCGGAATAATGCTCGGAAGGGTGATGTGCAGCAGGCGTTTCCACCGGCTGGCGCCGTCGACGATGGCGGCCTCATAAAGGGTGGGATCAATGCCGGTCAGAGCGGCCAGGTAGACAATGGACCCCCAGCCCGCGCCCTGCCAGACGCCGGAAAAGACATAGATGGTTTTAAACCACTGCGGCTGCGCAAAAAAGTGAATGGACTCTCCGCCGCAGGCCACAAGAAGCTGATTGATGATGCCGGTGCCGGGAGAGAGAAAAGACATCATCATGCCGACAACGACGACGGTGGAGATAAAGTGAGGGAGATAAACAATGGTTTGAACCGATTTTTTGAACGCCTTGCTCTTCATTTCGTTGATCATCAGCGCGAGCAGGATGGGGGCGGGAAAACCGACAAGGATGTCGTACAGGCTGATGCCGATGGTGTTGCGGATCAGCCGGAAAAAGTACTCCGAGCGGAAAAATTGCAGGAAATATTTAAATCCGACCCACTCGCTGCCGAGGTATCCCTGAATGGGGTTGAAATCGCGAAAGGCGATCTGGGCACCGTACATGGGGTAATAGCAGAAAATCAGGTAATAAAGCAGGGCGGGCAGCAGCATCAGGTAGAGATACTTGCTGCGGACGATCTTTTTTGCCGCGCTGCGGAAACGCGATGCTTTTCCGGCGGTGCGGTTTGCGGCATGAGCACTCATAAGTTCGCTTCCTTTCAGAGAGAGTAAAGGGGCTTTACCCCCCGTATTCTGCGAAGGATAAAGCCCCGGTAGAGGGTACTGCGGAGACCGGACGTTTATTTGCTGTTCCAGGCGTCAATGGCGTCCTGATAAATCTGAATTGCCTCTTCGATCCGCATACCCTTGAGGGTTTGAACGTAATTATCCCATTCGGAGAGCGGCGTTCTGCCAGTGATAAAGCCCATGATGGACTCGTCAACGTAGGTGTCGACGTCCGCCATGATGGCGCGGCGCTCGGCGTCCGGTTCACTCTCAAAGGAGAGTCCGCCGGGAAGAATGTACTCCCAGGAGTGCTCCAGGAAGGGGATGATGTTGTTGTTTTTTGCGTCTTTTACAGAGGCGTCGTCGATCTGGTCGGACTGGCATTTTTTGAAGAGATACGGCCCTTCGCTCTGTCCGATGCTGAAGGTGCCGACCGCCTGTTTGATGGTGAGGCCGTCGGGATTATCGGTGATGAGCTCCGTAAAGGTCGGCACGCCGTCGATCATTTCATAGTGCTTGCCTTCGACTCCCATGTTGACCAGCATCGCGCCTTCTTCACTGTACATGTAATCGATCCATTCAGCGGTGCGCTCGGGATGCTCGTTGGCGGAGGTGATGGAAGCGCCTGCCAGATTGCGCGGAATATGATCCAGCGAGGTGTGGATGTATTCGCCGTCCGGTCCGACAGGCGGATTTGTTGCGACCAGGTGGAATCCTGGAATGGTATCAGGAAGAGAGCCGTTAAAGGAGGAGAAGTTTCCGCCCAGGGCGCCGCGCATCGAGGCCACGAGATTCTGTGCCATCTTTCCCTGGTAGATCTGGTCGGTCATCGTAATCATTTCCGGATCGATGTAGCCCTTGGCGTACATATCGGCGAGCCAGGTGACGGCGTCGCGGTAATCGTCCTCCATCGGGCCGTATTTGACCTTGCCGCCGTCTGCGGGATCGGTGAAGAAGTCATCGACAACGCCCCACGCGGAGCAGAAGTTGCGGACACTGTCAAATCCACCGGCGCAGAAGGGAATTTCGTCATTGACGCCGTTGCCGTTCAGGTCGGTCTCTTTGACAAGCTTCCAGTAGTTTTCCCAGTCTTCGATGGTTTCGGGCACTTCAATTCCCAGCGCGTCGATCCAGTCCTCCCGCACGCCGTACGGGGAATTTCCAGAAGGAGATTCGTCCAGCATTGGGAAATAGTAGATATTGCCGTCTCCGTAAATAATGGCCTGTCCAATGCGTGGCTCCGCTTCCATTCGTTCCGCGAGATTTGGCATGTTGTTGTCAATCAGGCTGTTGAGCGGGACGATGGACCCCTGCTCGCCGTATTTGAGAATGTCGGTCATCGGGATGTTGCAAATGACGTCCGGGAGATCGTTGGAGACCATGACCAGGTTGAGGCGTTCGGTAAAGTTTTCAGCGGGAGGATTGTCGTACTCGAACTGGATGTTGAATTTTTCGCTCATAATCTGGAACACATCCATCTGTTCGAGCGGGACCTCGTGAGCGGCTTTGGCTTTCAGGAGCTTGAGGGTGATCGGTTCATCGGATGCGGTTTCTCCGCTGGTTTCCGTCTGGCTCGTTCCGGAAGTGCCGGAAGTGCCGGAAGCGGACTGGCTGCTGCCGTTGTCGCTGCATCCGCTGAAAACGCCGAGCAGCAGCGCGGAAAAGACGGCCAGTGTGAGGAGCTTTCTCATCTTGTTCATTCGTGATCCTCCTTTGATGTGATAAGGTTTTGTAAAGAAAGGTACAGATTGGTTTACACTGGAAGAAACCATAAAATTTTCCTTTACAGATAATAATTATAAGCCAAAGAATATAAAATGTCAAGCATTTTGTTGAATTATTTTGTGCCGTTATATTATTCCTTCGGTGTAAACCAATCTGTACCTTGTGTTACGCCGTATCGTGCCGTTTTACCCGCTTATAAAAGCCCTGACGGGAGAGGCCGCAGCGGACAGCCGCTTCTGTTGCGCTGATGGCGCCCTGTTTCCAGAGCTGTACCGCGTCTTCAAAGACAGGAATGGCGCGTTCCCGCCGGCCGATGTGGATGCCGCGTGCCTTTGCGGAGGCGATGCCCTCTGCCTGCCGCTGCCGGATGTTTTCGCGTTCGGCCTGCGCAACATAGGAGAGGATCTGAAGCACGAGATCAGCGATAAAGGCGCCGGTCAGATCGTGCTGGCCCCGGGTATCCAGCAGCGGCATGTCCAGTACACAGATGTGCACTTTTCGTTCAATGGTGAGCGTGCGCCATTGTGTAAGGATTTCGTGATAATTCCGCCCCAGCCTGTCGATGGATTTGACCACCAGCAGATCGCCGGGCTTCATTTTTTTGAGCAGCTGGTTCCAAACCGGGCGGTGGAAGTCCTTGCCGCTCTGCCGGTCAATCAGAATATTGCTTTGTGGAATGGAAAAGCCTGCCAACGCATCAAGTTGGCGGGCTTCGTTTTGTTCTCTGGTGGATACGCGGACGTATCCGAATGTCTGTCCCATAGGGCGCCTCCTTTGACAAAATAAAACCGGGACGCTACGAGAGCGTCCCGGCGCGCGGTGCTGCGCGTTTGTGTCATGATAGCATAATTTCGCCGCGCTGTCAATGTCAGGGAAAAGGAGGCGGAATCCGGTTCAGTGTTCCAGTTTGTTCAGGGTTTCCCGCAGGATTGCGGCCGAGTCGCAGAGCATTTTGTGCTCCTCCCCGCTCATCGAAATCGGGACGACCCGTTCGACGCCGCCGGCCCCCACCAACGCGGGGACGCTCAGCACGGCGTCGGAGATGCCGTACTCACCATGGAGGGCAGTCGAGAGGGGGAGGATGGACTTTTCATCCCGGACAATGGCGGTGCAGATGCGCTGGATCGCCATCGCCACGCCGTAGTAGGTCGCCTCCTTGCGGGCGATGATTTCGTAGGCGCTGTTTTTGACCGAACGGGCGATTTCCTCCATTTCCTGCTCGTGGTTGTAGTAGCCGCGCATCTCGCAGAAGGTCCGGATGGGGATGCCGGAGACATTGGCGCTGCTCCAGACGGGGAATTCGCTGTCCCCGTGCTCCCCGACGATGAAGGCGTGCACGCTGCGGCTGTCCACCGAGAGGTGTTCGCCCAGCAGGTTTTTGAGCCGGGCGGTGTCCAGCACCGTCCCCGAGCCGATGACCCGGCTTTCCGGCAGGCCGGAGAGCCGCAGCGCGACCTGGGTGAGGACGTCCACCGGATTGGTGACAACGAGCAGGATGCCGCCAAAATCCTGCTCCATGATCCGGGGAATGATGCCGCGGAAGATCGCGGCGTTTTTCTGTACCAGATCGAGGCGGGTTTCGCCGGGCTTCTGGTTGGCGCCGGCCGCGATGATGGCGATGGAGGCGTCGGAGAGGTCGCTGTATTCCCCGGCGTAGATCTTCATCGGCTGGGCGAGGGGCAGGCCATGGCTGATATCCATCGCCTCTCCCTCGGCGCGGCGGCGGTTGACGTCGAGCATGACCAGCTCGGAGAAGAGGCCGCTCTGCATCAGGCTGAAGGCGGCGGTGGCGCCGACAAAACCACAGCCGACAATGGCAGCCTTGCGCGGGTTCACTGATTTCATATCATCAATCCTTTCTGACATTCCGGCCAGGGGCGGTCCCTCTGCCGGGTTTCTTTTAGGATGGACCGGGCGCCGCATTTTAATCCCGCCGGGAGAAATTACGGCTGTTCCTGGCCGCTCTGGCACTGCTTCTGGAAATCGCTCGGGGTGACGCCGCCGTAACGGAGAAAGAGGCGGTGGAGGATCTCGGGGTTGCAGCCCACCGATTCCGCGACGTCCCGGAGCTTGCTGTCCGGTCTGCGCCGCAGCGCCTCGCAGGCCTTTTCGTAGCGCAGTTCGCTCAGCGCGTCCTTGAAATTCCGGCCGGTGAGATTTTTAAAGAGGGTCGAGACATAATTTTTGGACATGTTGAGAAACTCGGCCAGGTCGAGCAGGCTGATATCCCGCATGTAGTTTTGCTGGAGGTAGTCGGTCATCCGCTGTTTGAGGCTCTGCGCCGACTGCCGCTCCTTTTGCGCGAGGTGCGCCTCGATCGACCCGAAGATGTGGCACGCGGTTTCGAAGAAGGATTCCGGTGAACCGCAGGCGCGGAATTCCAGATAGACGATGGTGCCGTCCGGGAAAAAGTCCCGCGCCGTTTCATGGACGCCGTCGATGATGCGGTTGACGGTGGAGGTCAGCATAAAGGCGAGCTGGGCGAGCTTGTCCGGGGTCTGGTTGGCGTCGGTGATCTCCCGGAGGAGGGTCTGCCAGACCGTCGTTCTGCCGTGGATGACGGCGCTGATCAGATTCTGCTCCAGATTCAGGGGGTAGTAGGCGGTTTCCCGCGCCTCATTTTTCGGTGTGCCGGAGACAATCCGCTCCTTGACGGTGGAAAATTCGCTCTGCGCCATCAGCCGGGCGGCCTGCCGGTAGGAATGCTGGATGTCGGCGAGACCCGCAACCGGCTCTCCGAGATAGGCGGCGATGTCCAGGCCGAACTCCGGCTCCTCCCGCAGCAGAATCGCGCGGAGCTGCTCGATGAAGGTATCCCGGTCGTCCGTCTGGACGATCAGCCCCTGGGTGGAGAAGTTCAGGTCAATGATCCGGTAGACCCGCAGCTGACCGGGATGGTCGCAGAGGTCGAGCGTCAGGCGGCGCCGGGTTTCATAAATCAGGTTGTCCGGCAGCTTGAGCCCGGATTCGTCGCTCTCCATGTAGCGGATCAGAACGGCGGTGAAGGGGGCGCCCCCCTGCGGCGCGCCGAACTGCCGCAGCTGCTCGCCGATCTGATCCGGCGCGGCGAGACCGGTGAAGAGGTCGTGGAAGAACTTGTTTTCCAGCGCCGCGTGATACTGGCTGACGCTGCTGGAAAGGGAGCGGAACGCCTTGCTGATCTCGGCAAACTCATTGCCGGAGGTGAGGGAGATCCCGCTGCCGCGCAGCGTCTCGGCGATCGGACTGTACATCCGCTTCGCGAGCAGCAGCATCGCCAGAAAACTGAGCAGCATCAGGGTGATGCCGGCCAGCGAGAGCAGGATAAAGGAGGCCGCGGAGGAGGACGTCTCCGGCGCGAGATACAGATAGGTAAATCCGGAAACAGAAGAAGGAAGAGAGCGAACACCCCTCCCCCCTCCCGCCTTTTCGGACGCGAGTTCCAGGATCTCCTCCGCGCCGGACGGCCCCGCCGACGCGATGGGCACTCCATTATAAAGAATCAGGAAGGAGGCGCCGGTATCGCGGACCGGAAGCAGCTGCTCCTCCCGGTAGGAAACCAGGATGTAGAGCGGATTTTTCTGGCCGAGCCACTCGCGGCAGATGACGGTGAAGTAGCGCTGTCCGTCCGGGGAAGAGGAAGCCAGAATCACAAGCGGAAGGTTAAACTCCTCCTCAAAAGCGTCCACAGCGAGCTGAAGGGCCTCCCGGTTCAGGCAGAACTCCTGCAGCGCGTGGTCCAGCGTGCCAGAGGAGCTCTGCGTGATCGCGTAATCGTCCAGAATTTTGGTGATGGCGATGCCGTTTTTCTGAGAGGGCGCGACTCCGTAGATGCTGCTCAGAAATTTATTCAGCCTGAGCCGGGAGTAGCGGTCCGGCTCCTCCGGGTCTTCAATTAAATACTTGCGGGTGTATTCCGAGATACGCAGGAGGTGGGAGATCTCCTTGACCGACTGCAGCTGAAAGTCGACGTATTCTCCGGCCCTGCTGGCCGCGGCGTCGATGCTCCGGTCGATGGTATCCTGGCTGGAAATCCGGTACCAGCTGATGAAGGTGATGTTGATCAGCAGGGTGTATATCAGGGCGATGCTCAAAAAGGAAGCGAGGAGCTTTTTGTAGTAACGAATGGAGACCACGTCCTTTTGCCGTTCAATTTCCTATATTTTCGCATAAAATGGCAGATTTTTCAACCGTAAAAATTCCGATTGGAGGAATCGGAAAAAATACGGCCTCGAAAACGGAAGGAATCCGGCTGTTCGAAAGGATTGCATCTTGCGAAACGGGGCCTCCGGCGCTACAATGATGGCAGAGATGACAAAATTTTTCCGATTTGAGAGTTTTTTATGAGGAGAGATGTGAAATGACCCCAACAGCCGGAAAAACGCGGACACAGACACAGAGATTCTGGCACAGCGTCCTGCGGGACAAGCATCTGTATCTGATGATGATTCCGTTTCTGCTCTGGTATATCATCTTCTGCTACAAGCCGTTCGGCGGACTGGTGCTGGCGTTTCAGGACTACAAGCCGCTGCTCGGCATCGAAGGCAGCGAGTGGGTCGGGCTGGAAAATTTCAAGACCTTTTTTACCGGTCCGTTTTTCTGGCGCCTGATCCGCAACACCCTGCTGCTCAACATCTACAACCTGATTTTCGGGTTTCCGGTGCCGATTATCCTCGCGCTGCTCTTTAATGAGATCCATCACTCCAAGCTGCGGACGGTGGTGCAGACCATCTCCTATATGCCGCGCTTTATCTCCACTGTGGTTATCGCGGGCCTGGTTGTCAACTTTCTCTCCCCGTCTTCGGGAATTATCAACACCTTTATCAAGATGTTCGGCGGCGAGCCGATCTACTTCCTGACCCGTCCGGAATTTTTCCGGCCGATATACGTCCTCCAGGGAATCTGGTCCGGCGCGGGCTTTGGCTCGGTCATTTACTACTCCTCCCTCTGTTCGATTGACACCGAGCTCTACGAGGCGGTCATGATCGACGGCGGCGGCCGCTGGAAGCAGATCTGGCACGTGGCGCTGCCGGGACTGCTGCCGACCATCGCCATTATGCTCATCATGCAGATCGGCAACCTGATGAACGTCGGGTACGAAATGATTATCCTGCTCTATCAGCCGGTCACCTACGAAACCGCCGACGTTATCGGCAGCTATGTCTACCGCCTCGGCATGGAGCAGGCAAACTACTCGCTTTCGACAGCGGTCGGCCTGTTCAATGGCGTAATTTCGCTCATTCTGGTCACATCCGCCAACTTCGTTTCCCGCAAGCTGGGCGACGTCAGCATCTTTTAAGGGGAGGGATTTGTATGAAACTGACGAAAGGACAAAAGGTTTTCAACGTCGTCAACTTCTTCCTCATGCTGGCGGTCTGCCTGATTACTGTTTATCCGCTGTGGTACACGGTGATTGCCTCCTTCTCCGACCCGCTGGCTGTTTCCACCGGTTCTGTCACCATTCTGCCGGTGGGGTTTGAGCTGGCCTCCTTCAAAAAGGTTTTCGAGATGGACAACATCTGGACGGCTTACGGCAACACCATCTTCTACTCGGTGTTCGGCACGCTTCTCAACATGGTGCTGACCATCCTGGGCGCCTATCCGCTCTCCAAGCGGCGGTTGAAGGGACGGCGGGTGTTCATGCTCTTCATCCTCATCACCATGTGGTTCAATGCGGGCATGATGCCCTCTTTCCTGAACTACCGCGACCTGGGGCTTTACGACACCCGGGCGGCCATCCTGCTCTGCGGCGCCATCGACACCTTCAACGTCATCCTCATGCGGACCTTCTTTGAGAACGTCCCGGATTCGATGGAGGAGTCCGCCAAACTGGACGGCGCCAATGACTGGCGGATTCTGCTGAACATCTATCTGCCGCTGTCCGTCCCCGCCATTGCGACGGTCACGATGTATTACTTTGTCGGCCGGTGGAACTCCTATTTCTGGTCGATGCTGCTGCTCAAGGACCAGAGCAAGGTTCCGCTCCAGGTCCTGCTGAAAAAGCTGATTGTGGAAGTTTCCTATTCGGTCAACGAGGCGGTCGATATGAGCGCCACCGTCATGACCGAGCAGACAATTGTATATGCGACGATTGTGATCGCTGTGCTGCCGATGCTGATTCTGTACCCGTTTTTGCAGAAATTCTTTGTCAAAGGCATCATGGTCGGGGCAATCAAAGGCTGATCCGGTTTCACTGCCTTCGGGCTTGACAACTACACGTTACAGGAGGTATTCTCTATGAAAAAGCGCATGCTTACCATGATCATCGCCGCCGCCATGGCGGCCTCGATGCTGGCGGGATGCAGCGGCGACTCTTCCAGCTCGACCGCTTCGTCTGATACCGGCAGCTCCACCGCCTCGACGGACGCGGGCGGGGAAAGCTCCGCCGCCGAAGAGGAGGGCGGCTATAACGGCGAGGACAACCTGCGGATTACCGATGAGGAAAAGACCGTCACCCTCTTCTACACCTTCGGCGGAAACGGCGCCCCCACCGGCGATATGCCTGTCTGGCAGAAAGCGGCCGAGATCACCGGCATCAAGATGGAAAACGTCGCCAACCCCTCGATCGTCGATGAGGTGGAGTCCCTCAACACCATGATCGCCTCCGGCGAGCTGCCCGATATTATCCAGGGCATCCGCACCAACCTGTCGCCGCTCGTTTCCCAGGGTGCGTTCATGAATCTGGATGAGCTCATCGAGCAGTACGCCCCCAACGTCCAGCAGTTTATGAAGGACTATCCGGACGCTGTCAACGCCGGCATGGGCGCGGACGGACATATGTACCTGATCGCCGGCACGCTGGGCGGCGATCCCGGCAAGCAGCTCCCCTCGATGGGCTTCTTCATCCGTCAGGACTGGCTGGACAAGCTGGGACTGGAAGTGCCCACTACTCTGGAGGAATATGAGGACGTCCTCTACGCCTTCCGCAACGATGACCCCAACGGCAACGGCGAACAGGATGAGATCCCCTACTTCTACCGCGACAAGGGCATCTGGCCGCTGGTCCAGCTCTGGGGCGCGCATGAAAACTGGTATGTGGACGACGAGGACAACAAGGTTTATTACGGCAAGGTCGAGGAAGAGTACAAGACCGCCATGAAAGCGCTGGCGCAGTGGTATGCCGACGGCATCATCGACCCCGAGGTCTTCACCCGCGGCTCGCAGGCGCGGCAGTTCCTGCTGGGCAACGACCAGGGCGGCTCCACCGTCGACTGGTTCTCTTCGACCGGCGCCATGAACGACACCGTCCGCGAACAGGTTCCGGATATCAACTTTGTCGCCATCGCGCCGCCCGCCGACATCAACGGCGAGGTCAAGATCCTGCAAGGCCGCGCCTCCCTCCACAGCTACGCCTGGGGCATCTCCAAGGACTGCGAGGATCCGGAGACCGTCATCAAGTACATGGACTTCTTCTTCTCTGATGTCGGCCGCGACCTGATGGGCTGGGGCATCGAGGGCACCGACTACACCATCGATGCGGACGGCAACAAGACTCCTACCGAAACCGCCCTCTCCAATCCCGCCGGCTACCCGAACTACCTGCGGAGCATCGGCTGCTATGAGATCGGCAGCTACGGCAACCTGGAAGGCGAGCTGGCCGCGATGAACGAGGAAGCGCGGGAAGGCTTCGAGCTGTATGAAAACAGCGACTGGATCCAGCCGCAGTTCCCGACCCTCAGCTTCACCGAGGAGGAACAGGACGTTATCGACGCGAACTGGGTCAACCTGACCACCGCGATCGAAGAGTACGAGCAGAGTGCCCTGATGGGCGTTGTGGATATTGACTCCACCTGGGACAACCACATCGCCTCTCTCAAGGACATGGGCCTCGACGAGGTTGTGGCCGCGTACAACAGCGCGTATGAGCGCTATCAGAGCCAGAGCTGACGAATGATTCATGCCGGGGCAGAGGGCACCCTCTGTCCCGGTTTTTTCCGGTTACGGGAGGTCCGCGCAGGACCTTGGAAAGGGGGATGATGTATAATGATTTACCACAATCTGGAGCTGCACAATGTGGAGGCGCTGCGCCCTTACGGCGGCGGTGTCATTTTGCAGCGGTTTCCGGAGCGGGTGCGCTGCGGGATGGAAAAGCGGCGGAATTTCCGCGCCGCGGACAGCCCCGGCGTCGAGATCCGCTTTGCGAGCGACGCTTACTGCGTCGAGCTGGTGCTGCAATGCCTGTTCGGCGAGGGAAATATCTCTGTTTTCCGGGGACCGCACCTCTTCGCGGTGTATCCGGCGGCAGGCGGGCAGACCGTCACCCTGCATCTGGAGCCGAACGAGGAGTGGAAGGCGGCGGATTTTGGGGACCGGCCGGTCTGGGCGCGCAATCTCTGGCGCATCCAGCTGCCACCCGCTCAGTTTGCCCTCTGCCATGTCGAAGATTACGGCAGTCCGCTCCGCCCGCCCGCGGAGGGGGAGCGCCCCGCCAAAACGCTGCTGGCCTACGGTTCCTCCATCACCCACGGATGCTACGCGGGCAACAACAGCCTCTCCTACATCCAGCACGCCGCCGCGCGGCTCGGCTGGGACGTCCGCAACCTCGGCCTCTCCGGCGCCTGCTACTGCGAGCCCGCGATGGCGGATTTTCTGGCGGAGCTTTCGTGGGACGCGGCTTATCTGGAACTCGGGATCAACATGCGGCCATTTTTCAGCGCGGAGGAATTTCAAAGCCGGGTGGAGCACCTGCTTGTCCGCCTGCGCGAGAGCCACCCGGACAAGCCGGTCTTCCTCACGACCATCTACCCGAATCTTGAGACCTACCGGCGGGGAGATTCTCCGCTCAAAAGGCGGGAGGAGGCCTATAACCGCATCCTGCGCGAACTGGCCTGCCGGGAGGAGTTCGGCGTTTCCCTCATCGAGGGAACGGAGGTGCTCGACGACCCTTGCTGCCTCGGCGCCGACCTCATTCATCCCAACGATTATGGACACGTCCGCATGGGGGAAAACCTCGCGGCGATTCTGAAAGAACGCCTGGATTCCGGTGGAAAGGGGGAGTCGGTGTGAAGAAGATCTGCCTGATCGGTTGCGGGGACCACGCGAACAAGGTGTATCTCCCCTCCCTGCGCCACTGCGCGGCGGAGCTGCCGGAAATCGCGCTCGCGGCCTGCTGCGATGTTGACGCCGGGCGGAGGCATTCGCCGAAGCGGCCGGATTTGCCCGTTCTTATACCGCCTACCCCGAGATGCTCCGCGCAGAGCGCCCCGACGCGGTCATCCTGACCACGCCGTATGTTCTGACCGCCGCGGTCGCCGAAGAGGCGATCCGCATGGGCTGTGCCGTTCTGATCGAAAAGCCCCCGGGTGCCGACTATGCCGCCTGCAAGCGGCTTGTGGAGTTGGCGGAGGCGGCCGGCTGTCTCAACCAGGCGGCGTTCAACCGGCGGCACATTCCAGTTGTCCGCAGAATGCGGGAGCACCTGGGCGGGGACGCCATCCAGCAGATCGACTACCGGATGTACCGCATCGGCCGGAAGGAAAATCACTTTTATTCGACCGCCGTGCATGGGATCGACCTGGTCTGCCGGCTGATGTCCTCCCCCTGCGTCAGGGCGAACTTTATGTACGGCCGGCTGCCGCAGTGCGGAGAGGGGGTCGAAAACATCCTGGTGCAGCTCGCCTTTCAGAGCGGCGCGACGGCGAACCTGAGTTTCTGCCCGGTTTCCGGACTGGTCTCGGAGGGGATGCTGGTGACCTCCGCCCGGGGGACCTATGAGGTGGAGTTCCCCATCTGGAGCGCGGAGGACACCAGCCGCCTGGTTTTCGCAAACCGCCGGGAGCGGACGGAGCTGCCCGCGTCGGATGGCGGCCGCCTGTTTGAAAGCAACGGCTTTTACTGGCAGCTGCGGAGTTTTCTCCTCTGTCTGCTTGAAGGGCGGAAATCTCCGGACGACCTGCGTTCCGCGCTGGAGACCATGCGGCTGACCGACTGCCTGCGCGAGCGGAGGGAGCGGATTTAATCAAATCTTAATCTCTGCGGCTGGACAAGCGCTTCGATTTGATGTATAGTAGAAGAAACGCTTTTTGTTTTATTCCGTCGAATCAAAGGAGCCGCGCATGAAATCTGTCATCAGCCGTTATCACGCCATGGAACACCAGCTCCGGAAGCTGGAAGCTGACACCGCCCGCGTTGTGGCGGATCAGTTCGATCAGCTCGCGTCGGACACCGGAAGCGGGCTTTCACAGGACTCTGAGCTCTGCGCCGCCCTCAGGGAGGAGGCGCAGGTGCTCAAGGCGGCGGGAGAACTGCATCAGAAATGCCACCGGAGCTGCACCGTCCTTGCCGACGAGATCGAGACGCGGCTGCGGGAGTCGCGCCAGTACGAGGCCAGGATGAAAATCGGGCCGCGGTTTCTGTCCCCGTCTCCCACCAACGCCCAGATTGACCTGCAGGAGAAGAAAAGCCAGCATTTCGCGCAGGGCATCACCTTCTACAAGCTGTTCTGGGTTTTTTTCATCGGCTGCTTCCTCGGGGTTGTCATCGAGACACTCTGGTGCATCATCACCCGCGGCCATTACGAAAGCCGGGTGGGGCTGATTTACGGCCCGTTTAACCTGGTTTACGGGGTGGGCGCGTGGTGCCTTTCCGCCGCTCTGTACCGTTTTCGAAACCGCAATCCGGTGTTGTCCTTTGCGGGAGGATTCTTAGTCGGCAGCGTTGTCGAATACCTCTGCTCCTGGTTTCAGGAGATGGTGTTCGGCTCCACCTCCTGGGATTACAGCGGAATGCCCTTCAATCTGAACGGACGGATCTGCCTGGTTTACTCCCTGTTCTGGGGAATTCTGGGGGTGCTGTGGATCAAGACGGTCTATCCGCGGATGGCGAGATGGATCCTGAAGATTCCAAACCGCGCCGGAAAGGCTCTCACCTGGGCGCTGCTCGGCTTTATGATTTTTGATTCAGCCATGACGGCTGTGACCGTTTACCGCTGGATGGACCGCGACGCGGGAAATCCGCCGCAAAACGGCCTGATGGTGTGGGCGGACGAACACTATCCCGATGAGCGGATGCAGAAAATTTTTGCAAACCTCGAATTTGTGGAGGATTGACACTTTTTGAAGAGAAACTCCCGCAGGCACTCGGTGTCTGCGGGAGTTTTGCAGTTTATGGCTGCATCAGGTGGGAAATGTCGGCGATGCCGAGGCGAGTCCGGCCATTCTCGTCGAGGGCGGCAAAACAGATTTTCCGGCCGTCCGGAGAAAAGCGCGGGTGCGGGTGGGTGGGATGGACCCAGTCGGTTGGGGCAATGGCGACAACCTGCTCGGTTTTTCTGTCCGGGTCGAGGTAGACGACCTCGCTGTAGCTGCCGCCGATCTGGGTGTCAGCCGCGGCACGGCGTCCATCCGGCGCGCTGGCGACATGCCAGTATTTGTATCCTGCGCCGATCAGCTTCGCGCTGTTTTCTGCCAGGTCAAAGTACCAGACCCCGCCGGGCAGAATGGTGGTGGAGATATACTTGACAAAGAAGATGCCTTTGCCGTCTGCGCCCCACATCTCGTGGCCGCAGGGCTCGCCGTTGTTCCCTTCGGCGTCGAGGCGCTGGCGAAAGAGGTTGTGCGCAGTGTGCGAAGGGTAGTCTGTGAGCCAGAGGCGGTTTGTAATATACTGGCAGGTCCCCTCATGGCTGAAAAACATCTGATCGCCGTTCTGCGGGTTGAGCATACAGTGGTTGGCGACAGGGAAGGGTTCGTCAAATTTGATCTTGAGGAATTCCTCCATCTGTCCGGTTTTCAGGTCGAAACGATTGATGGAGGTGCGCCCGTCAGCCTCGCGCCAGTACGCGCTGAGATAGCGGCCGTCAGCGGTCATGCTGGGCGGCCCGTCGAGCTGATAGCGGACGTCCCCATGCCAGAGCAGTTCGGTTTTTCCGGTATCCAGCGGGGTCTTCCAGATGTCGTGTTCGGTTGTATGGTAGACGATTCCATCCTGTACGATGTAACTGGACCAGAAGGCGCGGTCGGTCAGGAAGCAGGCTTCGCCGGTGCGGATATCGGTGAGCCACAGCTCAGAAGCCATGGAATGCTTCCGGTCGGCCATCCGGGCGAGGACGATGTGGGAATTGTCTGCCCAGGATTCCGCGGTAAAATAACAGTGCGCGACATCGAAGCCTTTTTCGCCCAGCCAGACGATGGTGCTCCCGGTGCGGCTGCAATGCTCTACAGTGCGTTTCATATCCAGTCCTCCTTAAAAGATCGTCTGATATTCCTTCCCGCCGATCCATGCGGTAAAAGTGTCATGAAATTCCCGGTCGGTGACGGCGTGCCCGCAGCCGCATACCCGCAGGTTGCCCGCGGTGGCCGCGATGCCCTCCTTTACCCGTTCGACCGAGATGTCGGGGGCGGAAAGGGCGCCGTCGGTGATTTCAAACGCGAAGGTGCAGACGCACTCGTCCAGTTCTCTGAAATTGATCTCCCGTTTTTCACCATGGTAAAGGACGATATCGAGGCAGCAGACCGCCCCCTTGACGCTGTGACCGCCGGTCTCGTTGACATGCTCCTCCTCCCGGTGCAGATCGAAGGAGACGGGAAAATCGCCAAATTTGACATACGGGACCAGAATGCGGATACGGACGCCGTCCTTCTGCACCAGATAATGACCGGGTCCTTTTTCGGTGACGGTCAGGTCATCGATCGCGCCGCCGAATTCAAAACGGATCCGTATATCGGATGCGGCAATCGTGGCGTTTTTGACCATATCCAGGCTGCAATGGGTGTCGCCGCCGTCTGTGATGAAGTTAATCAGGGAGACACAGCGGTTTTTCTGCTGCGCGGTGACAATGACGCCGGAGGAATAGTCGTAAAAGTCGTGCAGG
>CALXIG010000223.1 GCA_944388305.1 uncultured Clostridia bacterium | reverse complement strand
AATATTTCGACGTCATGCCCTGGGCGGAGGCGGCGGGCGAGTACCTGATGACCTTCATCAAGGCGGAAAAAATGCCCCGCAAGCTCAAGGTCGGCTTCTCGAATTCCCCCGCCAACCTGACGCACGCGACCTACCGCGACCTGGGATTCGCCGCCCGGCCGGACGGGAAGTTCGACGTCTACAGCGCCGGTGGGCTGGGCAACAACCCGAAGTTCGGCGTCAAGGTGGCCGAGGGCGTCGCGCCGGAAAAGATCCTCTACTACATCAAGGCGATGTGGCTGACCTTCCGCGCCTACGGCAATTACGAAAACCGCGGCAAGGCCCGCACCCGCTACATGCAGGACGCCTGCGGCGGTCCGGAAGGCTACGCCAGAGCCTACCGCGAAAAACTCGACGAGGTCCTCGCCTCCGGGGAAAACCTCGACCTGGCGGTGGAGCCCCGCACAGTAAAGAAGGCCGGAGACGGCTCCGCGGCCTTTGGCCCCTGCGTCATCCCGCAGAAGCAGGAGGGGCTGTACGCCGTCCTCTGGCACCCCATCGGCGGCCAGCCCGACCTTGAAACCTTCTGCCGGGTAAACGACCTCATCCAGGGGATGGAGGAGGCCGAAATGCGCCTCGCCCCCGACGAGAGCGCCTTCCTCGTCAACCTGACCGGCGCGGAGGCGGAGCAGATCCTCGGCGCCATTCGGGAGAACAACGCCCGCACCCTCTTTGAGCGCTCGGTGAGCTGCATCGGCGGCAGGACCTGCCAGGTCGGGCTGCGCGACTCCCAAGGGCTGCTCGCGGCCTGCGTCGCGGCAGTGCGGGAGGCGGATATCCCCGACGGCGCGCTGCCCCAGATGCACATCTCGGGCTGCCCGTCCTCCTGCGGCACACATCAGACCGGCTGTATCGGCTTCCGCGGCGCCTCCAGGCTGGTGGACGGCAAGCCGCAGAGCGCCTTCACTCTCTACGTGGGCGGAAACGGCCGGCAGGGGCAGGAAAAGATGGGCCGGGAGCTGGGCACCCTGCTCGAGGCCGACATCCCCGCCTTCCTCGTCGCACTGGGCAAGACGGTGGCGGCCAGCGGAATGCCCTACGCGGAATGGGCGCAGCAGAACCCCGATGGGGTCGAAGCCGCCGCAAAACCCTACCTCGGCTGAGCCCACGGCAGGAACACGGGGAAATCAGCCGCAGGGCCGGCGCGTCAAACCGCCGGCCCTGCTTTTTTATAAGGATGTGAACGCATGAGAATTTTTTCGCGCGCGAAAAAGAAAGCGGGGGCGCTCGCCCTCGCCTGCGGGCTGCTGCTCGCGGGATGCGGCGGGGACGGGGCGTCTTCCTCCGGGGCGGAGGCGCCCGCGGAAGGGGCCGTCGCCTTCACCGACGGCCTCGGCCGGGAGGTGTCGGTCTCGAATCCGCAGCGGGTCGCCGTCCTCATCGGCAGCTTTGCCGACGTGTGGTGTCTGGCGGGCGGGAAGGACACCCTGGTGGCCGCCGCAGGTGACGCCTGGACCCAGTTTGACCTCGGCCTGCCGGAAACCGTCGCCGACCTGGGGGCGGTCAAAAGTCCGAGCGTCGAGACGCTGCTGGCTGCCGGCCCCGATTTTGTCATCGGCAGCGTCAACACCGCCGCCGACGTCGAGCTGATGGAGCTGATGGACGAGCTGGGCATTCCGGCCGCCTGTTTCGAGGTCACGAGCTTTGAGGACTACCTCGAAATGCTCGGCGTCTGCACCCGGATTACCGGCGACGGGGAAGCCTACCGCCTGCATGGCGAGGCGGTGCGGGAACAGGTGGAGGCGGCCCGGGCGCGGGCGGACGGCTCCTCGCCCACCGTCCTCTACATCCGGGCGACCGGCTCGAGCTGCAAGGTCAAGGGCAGCGAGGGCTCAGTGCTGGGGGAGATGCTGGCCAGTCTGGACTGCGTCAACATCGCGGACAGCGAGAGCGGCCTGCTCGAATCGCTCAGCATGGAGACCATTGTCGCCGCCGACCCGGATTACATCTTCGCGGTGCTCCAGGGAGAGATGGAGGGCGCGCAGGCGATGCTCGAGGGCACGCTGCTCCAAAATCCCGCCTGGGAGGGGCTGACGGCCGTGCAAGAGGGGCGATTTTACCTGATGGACCAGCAGCTTTACAATCTGAAGCCGAACGCGCGATGGGGGGAAGCCTATGAAGGGCTGGCGGACATTCTGTATCCGGAGGAGTAACGGCGCCAAAACGGCGCTGCTGCTCCTGCTGGCCGTCCTCGCGGCGGCGGCGCTCAGCCTCTGTCTGGGCGCGGAGTCCATCCCGCCCGGGGAGGCCGCGGCGGCGCTTTTTTCCGGCGGGGAGTCTGCGGCGGCCCGCATCATGCGGTATGTCCGGCTGCCGCGCGCCTGCGCGGGACTGCTGGCCGGGGCGGCGCTGGCCTGCGCCGGGGTGATCGTCCAGCTGGTGCTCGCCAACCCGCTCGCAGCGCCGAGCACCATCGGGGTCAACGCGGGGGCGGGGCTGGCGGCGGCCGTCTGCTGCGCCATCTTCCCCTGGGCGGTGGGACTGGTCCCGATTGCGGCGCTGCTGGGGGCATTCGGCGGAGCGGCGGCCGTGCTGGCCATCGCCGAGCGGACGGGCGCCTCCAGGATTACGCTGGTGCTGGCCGGGGTGGCAATTTCCGGCATTTTCAGCGCGGGGGTGGACGCGGTGGTGACCTTCGTGCCGGAGGCGCTCAACGGCTACTCGGACTTCCGCATCGGCGGGCTTTCCGGGGTGGCGATGGACGAGCTCGCACTGCCCGGCGCCCTCATTCTGGTGGGAATTCTGGCGGCGCTCTCCCTTCACAATGAACTGGACGTTCTGGCGCTGGGGACCGAGCAGGCGCAGTCGCTCGGTCTTCCGGCCAAAAGGCTGCGGCTGCTCGCCCTGGCGCTGGCTGCTGTTCTGGCCGGCGCGGCGGTGAGCTTCGCGGGACTTCTGGGCTTTGTCGGGCTGGTGGTGCCGCACATCATGCGGCGCTTTGTGGGGGAGGAGAGCGGCCCGCTGCTGCTCTGCTCGGCGCTGGGCGGCGCGGCGATGCTCTGTCTTTGCGATCTGCTGGCGCGGCTGGTGTTCGCGCCCTACGAGCTGCCGGTCGGCATCCTGCTTTCGCTGCTGGGCGGACCATTTTTCATCTGGCTGCTGCTGCGGCAAAGGAGGGGACGGCATGGTTGAGCTGAAAAATCTCACCGCGGGGTATGGCGCGCGCGCCGTCGTCAGGGGAGTCAGCCTGTCCTTTCCCGCCGGAAAGGTGACGGTGCTGCTCGGTCCCAACGGCTGCGGCAAGAGCACCCTGCTGAAGGCGGCGCTGGGGCTGATCCCCATTCAGGGCGGGGAAGTTCTGTTCGACGGGAAGCCGCTTTCCGCCCTCTCCCCGCGGGAAGTGGCCCAAAAGGCGGCCTATCTCGCCCAGTCGCGCAGCGTGCCCAACATCACCGCGCAGCGGATGGTGCTGCACGGGCGGTTTCCGTATCTTTCCTATCCGCGCCGGTACCGGCCGGAGGATTACCGGATAACGGAACAGGCACTCGCGTGGGCGGGCGCCGCCGGACTGGCCGGACGGCTGATGGGGGAGCTGAGCGGCGGCCAGCGGCAGAAGGTCTATCTTGCGATGGCGCTGGCGCAGGACACCGCGACCCTCTTTCTGGACGAGCCGACGACCTATCTGGATGTGCGCCACCAGCTGGAACTGCTGGAAACCGCCCGCCGTCTGGCGGAAATGGGGCGGGCGGTGGTGCTGGTCCTCCACGATCTGGGGGCGGCGCTGCGCTGCGCGGACACGGCGGCGGTTCTGTCCGGCGGAGAGCTCTGCTGCGCGGGAACGCCGGAGGAGGTATTCTGCTCCGGCGCGCTCGACCGGGTATTCGGCGTTTCGGTGAAACGGATCTGGACCGAGGACGGCTGGCACTACTATGCGCGTGACCGCGCCGGACATTGACGACGCGGCAGCACTGCGTCGCTCCGCCCGCTGGAACGGCTCGACAGGCTCGCCGTCCCGGTGAACTTCGGCCCCGATCCGCCATTCTTCGCGTGACCGCGCCGGACATTGACGGCGCTATGGGCAGGATTCCGCTTCTGCCAATCATTTTCGGAACAGGTTCCGCAGACTGCCGGCGGCCTGCGAAATCACGCGTCCCTCAGGGTGAACTGCCACTTGCAGCAGCAGGAGGGGTCGGTGACCTCCGGGTAGCAGCTCAGGCACGCGCAGTCGAAGCGGTCGTCGATGGTGCGGGCAAATTCCCGGTACTCGATAATTCCCACCTGCCTGCATGGGTGAAACGGCATCCCTTTGCGCTCTCTGGCCCGCTGCACCCGGCAGCCCGCGACGGTGTAGGTGAGGGTATTTCCCTCGATCTCGATCCGGTCCTCGTTCAAATTGGCGTAAAACCGGAGGCGCAGCGCTTTGGCGAGTCCCTCCAGGCCCGGGTGTTCGTCCAGCTTCAGAAATTCTCTGATCCGCCGCGCCTCGATGACGGTAAAGCGCTTCCATGCCTCGGCATCGTGGTACATGGCCTCGTCCATGCCCAGCTTCCGCTCGACCGACTGGAACCAGACGCCGTCCATGGCCAGCCAGTTTTTGGAATAGAGTTCGATGAGCCGGATGAGTTCTTCCCTGGAGTAGGAGGAGAGGGTTTCGTAGTTCTGCATCAGATCGCTCCTTTCGGCAGTTTTCCCCAGTATAGCACAAAAATCCCGCTAAAACAAGGCGGGCAAAAGGACCACCCTTGCTTTTCCCGGAAAAATATGCTATGCTGAATCCAGAATGCGACAAAAGGAGGAATCCCCATGATTACCCGCATCGTAGAACCAGATGAAGCCTGGAAGGGCGCGCTTGTCCGCAGCGTCGCCTTCGAGGGGAGCGTCGACCTCGCGGCGGAGCGCGAAAAATGCGCCGCCATGACCCCTGAGGAGATCGCCGCCGCCAAACAGCCGCCTGCACCGGAGGGTCCGCCTCTCCTCTCCGACCGGTTCCGGCGCGCGGACGAGTGGGGGACCTTTGCCGGCGACAACGAGACTCTCCTCGGCAGCATCCACGTCAACAATTACACCGCAAACTTCGACGGGCATCCCGTCCTGATGGGCGGAATCGGCGGGGTGGCGACCCTGCCGCAGCACCGGCGGGGCGGAGTTATCCGCCGCTGCTTTGAAAAAGCGCTTCCGGATCTGTATGAAAAAGGCTTCCTCCTCTCCGCCCTCTACCCCTTCAGCCAGTCCTACTACCGGCAGTTCGGGTACGAGGTGGGGGCCGAGGTCCGCACCTGGACGGTGGAGCTGGACGCCATCCCGCTTTTGCCGCCCCGCGGGAGCATTGTACAGCTCTTCCCCGGGGATGATTTCTCCCCGTTTCTGGATATTTATCGGAAATTCTACGAAAAGTATAATCTCGCCGTCTTCCGCAAGGTCTATGACCGGGCGCTGTTGAAAGACAACCTGCTCGCGCAGCAGCGGTATGTCTACCTCTGGCGAAACGAAGCGGGGGAGCCGCGCGGCTTTCTGATCTCCAAAAAGACGGACGGCCGGGTCTTCAACTGCACGACCAGCTTCCGGCTGCCCAACGCCTTCCTCGCCCTCGACGCGGAGGCCTACGCCGCCATGTTCTCCTTTATCCGCCGGACCTTTGCGGCCGACTATGACGCCCTCAGGCTGGACACCCCTGGAAACGTCGGCCTGACCTCCTTCTTCACCGAGCACAACAAAGTGGAGTGCTCCCTGCGGTATAACGGGATGCTCCGGGTGGTCAATGTGGAGATGGCCCTCCGGCTCTGCCGCACAAAGGGCGCGGGCCGGGTGAAAATCGCCGTCGGCGATCCGCAGCTTTCCCAGAACACCGGCACCTGGCTGCTCGAATTTTCCGGCGGGGAAAACCGGGTCAGCCGCACCGAAGAAGCGCCGGACATCTCCATGCCCATCAGCGCCTTCGGCCCGCTCATCTGCGGCTGCCGCGGCGCGGAGGAGCTGTCTCTCATGCCCGCGGTGCGGGTCGAAAACGGCGGGGCTCCGCTCGACGCCGTCTTCTACCGCAAGCCCTGCCACACACTCAACCTGTTCTAGGAGGAAAATCATGGAGATCCGCAGACTGGAAGCCGGGGAGATCACACCGGCGCTGTTTTCCGGCTTTGACCGGCGGCAGGAGGTCAACCTCTGCTGGCGGAGAGGGACGGACGGCGGCTGGGAGATCCGGCCCGACCCCTTCACCGACGACTGGAGCGCGGAGGAGGTGGCGGAGCTGGCCGCCGGGCTGCGGCAGCTCGCCGCGGACGGCGGAGCGGTCTTCGCCGCCTTTGCGGAGGGGCGGATGGCAGGGTTCTGTTCCCTGTCGGGGAAGCCCTCCGGCAGCAGGGGGCAGTACCGCGACCTGACAAACCTCCACGTCTCCCGCGAATCGCGCGGGCAGGGGATCGGCCGGCAGCTCTTTGCCCGCGCCGCCGCCGAAGCCCGCAGCATGGGCGGGGAGCGCCTCTACCTTTCCGCCCACTCGGCCGACGAGACCCAGCGCTTTTACCGGAACCTCGGCTGCCGCGACGCGGAGGAGCCGGACCCCGCCCACGTCAAAGCCGAGCCGTTTGACTGCCAGCTCGAATTTCTGCTGTAGCAAAAGCCGCCCAACACCTGGTTGGACGGCTTTTTCGTATGGACGGACCTATTCCGCCCGCAGGGAGATGCTCTCCGCGATCTCCCGCACCGCGGCGTCGGATATTCCATCCTGTACAAATTCAATCGAAATATACCGAAGGAGACCCAGGTCATAGGAGAGGATGCCGGGGGTGTAGGTCACCGTCCCGGACGCGCCGCCCGTGTTGTGGTAGATCTGGACGGTCGCCGTCTCAGTGACCGGCGCGCCGTCGGCGTTGAGCGGCCCGGTCTGCACGGGGGTGTACTCGTTATTCCAGTTGACCATCGAGCCGAGCATGAGGTCGCTGTAGACCGAGACGGGGAAATTCCCTGCCGTAGCGGCCTTGGGATAGTAGGTGACGATGCCGCAGCCGACCGTCGCGGCGTGGCTGCCGTCCGGCCCCATGAGGCAGATGGTCCCGGAAGTCCGGCTGCCCGAAGCAGGGGCTGCCGTCCAGCCCTCCGGCAGGGTCATGGAGGCGGCGTAATTCTGCCCGTGCGGCTCTGCAAAGTGGGCGGTGAGCTCCCGCCC
>CALXIG010000222.1 GCA_944388305.1 uncultured Clostridia bacterium | reverse complement strand
GGCTCGAAGGTGTCGGGGTCGCGGTACATCCCGATGTGGCCGACCTTGGCGGCCGGCACGAGGGCGAGCATCCCCTCCACCATGCCCAGTCCGGCGCGCAGGATCGGGACAAAGGCGAGTTTCCGCCCGTCGATCACCCTGCTCCGGGCGACGGCGACGGGGGTTTCGACCTCCACCTCCTTGAGGGGCAGATCACGGGTTGCCTCGTAGCACATCAGCATGGCGATTTCGGAAACAAGTTCCCGGAAATCTTTGGAACCGGTGTTTTTGTCCCGCAGCAGCGTGATTTTGTGCTGGATCAGCGGGTGGTCGAGAATAATGGGTGCGGGCATGTGCAGATCCTCCTTTATATTTATTCCGTTTCGAGCTTCATGAGCTTGTCGACCCGCTTCTGGTGCCGTCCGCCCTCAAAGGGGGTGTCCAGAAAGAGGTCGACCAGCTCGGCGGCAAGGCCGGGGCCGATGACCCGCCCGCCCAGACAGAGGGCGTTGGCGTCGTTGTGCAGCCGGGTGTATTTGGCCGAATAGGCGTCGGTGCAGGCGCAGGCGCGGATGCCCCTGATTTTGTTGGCCGCCATCGAGATGCCGATGCCGGTCCCGCAGAAAAGCAGGGCCTTTTCGCACCGCCCCGATACGACGGCCTCACAGGCGGGCTTTGCCATGTCGGGGTAGTCGCAGGATTCCGCCGTATAGCAGCCGAAATCCTCGTAGGCGATGCCCCGTTCGTCGAGATGGCGCATGATTTCCTGTTTGAGGGCGAATCCGCCGTGGTCACTTGCAATCGCAATCATTTGTTGTCCTCCATGTTCTGATTCTGGTTGGAATGCTGCTGCATTTTGCGGTTGAGCTCCCGTTCCGCCTGCGGCAGCCGCAGGTAGGAAGGAAGCAGTTCCCCCGGTTTCACCGGCTGCACGCCGGAAGCGAGGGCTGCCTCCGCCGCCAGGCCGGCACAGGCAGCCCGCTGAAGCCGCAGCTGCGGCGGTGCGAGCAGCAGGCCGGGGACACGGTCCCGCAGCGCCCGGAAGGCCAGGCAGGCCCCGTCCCCGACGAGGGTGACAGGCGCGTCGCATGCGGCGAGGATTTCACAAAGCGTCTCGATGGAGAGGGCCTCATCCTCCCGCAGCCGGGCAATCCCGCCGTTTTCGGCGGAGAAAAGGGCAGTGTAAACCTGCCCGCACCGCGCGTCCATCACCGGGCAGACCAGTCCCGCCAGCCCCTGATAGAGGAAGGCGAGCCCCTCGAGGGTAGAGACGCCGAGGCAGGGGATGGAAAGCCCCTGCGCGAGCCCTTTGGCCGCGCCGATGCCGATGCGGATGCCGGTGAAGGAACCGGGGCCGCGGCTCACCGCGATGAGGCCGGCGTCGGCGAGGCGGAGCCGGGCCGCGTCGAGCATCCCGCAGAGCATCGGCATCAGTGTCTGAGAGTGGGTGAGGCCGGTGTTGACCGCGCTCTCAGCCAGAATTTCGCCATTTTCCACCACGGCCGCCGAAGCGGATTTTGCCGAAGTGTCAAGTGCCAGTATCTTCAAAATGGTCCTCCTTCCAGCGTGATCGTCCGGCTTTCGCCGTCCGGGGTAAGCGTGACGGTGATGGCGCCGTCCGGCAGCGCGCCCTCGATATTTTCGCTCCATTCGATGGCGAGGACGCCGTTTCCCAGGTAGTCGAAAAAGCCGGTGGAGTAGAGGTCGTCAAAGCCGGTAATCCGGTACATGTCAAAGTGGTAGAGCGGCGGGTCGCAGGCATACTCGTGGACCAGCGCGAAGGTGGGGCTGGAGACCTCATCGTCCGAGCCGAGTCCCCGGGCCAGACCGCGGGTAAAGGTGGTCTTGCCGGCGCCGAGTCCGCCGCGGAAGGCGAGAACGTCGCCCTTTCGCAGCTTCGGCGCAACGGCCGAGGCCGCAAACTCCTCCGTTTCGGCGGGGGAGTGGGAGATAAAGGAGAGCATGATGCAGGGTTCCTTTCTGATAATCTCTCTACATTATACAATAGGTGCGCACATTTTGCAAGAATCGCGCGGGAAATTCCCAAAACAGTTGACACATTTTGGAAAGTGGGGTATCATAAACTCAAATAAACTGTCAAAGAAGCGGAAAATCAGGACAGTCCCGCCTGCCCCGAAGGGGCGCGCTGGACACAGGCGCTTTTTTCCGGAAAGGAGCAATTTTATGCCGATTTATCACGCGCTCCCCGAGCTGATCGGGAACACCCCTCTGCTGGCCCTCGACCGCCTCGCCGCCCATTGCGGTCTCGCGGCCGAGCTGGTCGCAAAGCTTGAATACTGCAATCCCCTCGGCTCCGCCAAGGACCGGGTGGGCCTCGCCATGATCGAGGCAGCCGAGGCCTCCGGCGCGCTGAAGCCGGGTGGCACCATCATCGAGCCGACCAGCGGCAACACCGGTGTCGGCCTGGCTTTTGTGGGCGCCTCCCGCGGATACCGGGTCATTCTCACCATGCCCGACACCATGAGCGTCGAGCGCCGCCGCCTTCTCGCCGCCCTGGGGGCCGAGCTGGTCCTCACCGATGGGGCAAAGGGAATGAGCGGCGCGATCGAGAAGGCGGAGGAGCTGCGGGAGGAGATTCCCGGCGCCATCATCCCCCAGCAGTTTGAAAATCCTGCAAATCCCACCGTCCATGAGCGCACAACCGGCCCCGAGATCCTCCGGGACGCCGGAGGAAAGGTCGACGTCTTTGTCGCCGGAGTCGGAACCGGCGGAACCCTCACCGGCGTCGGACGGTTTCTCAGGGCGCACTGCCCGGGCGTCCGGATTGTCGCGGTCGAGCCGGAAAAATCCCCCGTCCTGTCGGGCGGCGCGCCCGGCCCGCACGGCCTCATGGGCATCGGCGCCGGATTTGTGCCCAAAATCCTCGACACCTCTCTGATCGACGAGATTTTGACCATTTCGGAGGAGGACGCCTACGCGGCGGCCCGCCTCGCCGCCAAAACCGAGGGCCTGCTCGCAGGTATCAGCGGGGGAGCCGCCCTCGCCGCGGCCGTTCGTGTCGCCGCGCGGCCTGAAAGTGCCGGAAAGCGCATCGTCGTCCTCCTTCCGGACGGCGGGGAGCGTTACCTGTCTACTCCGCTTTTTGAAGCATAACTGCCCGCCCCTTCAAACCCGCGAAAGGAGAGATCTCTATGCCGACCCCCATTGTCGCCGTCCTGTTTCCCACAAATCCCACCCACCGCGCCCTTCTGGAGGCGTCCGCCCCCGGAATGAACGTCTGGTTTAAGGCGCTGGAAAAATTTCCGCCGCTTGCCCTGTCAAACGTCCGCGTCGTGCTGGGCAATCCCTCCCCCGCGATGCTGCCGCAGCTCACCGGCCTCGGCCTGCTGCAATTGAGCAGCGCCGGCGTCGCTCCCTTTTATCTGGCCGGGGGCGCGCTTCCGCCCGGCGCGCAGCTCTGCAACGCTTCGGGAGCCTACGGTCCCGCCATTGCCGAGCACATGCTCGGGATGGCGCTGGCCCTCAAAAAGCGCCTCCACCAGTACCGCGACGTCCAGCGCGCCGGACAGTGGAGAGACTGCGGGGAGGTGACCTCCATTTTCGGCTCTAAAACCCTCGTCGTCGGCTTTGGCGACATCGGCCGTGAGTTCGGCTGGCGGATGCACGCCCTGGGCAGCGCTGTCACCGGTGTCAAGCGCACCCCTGGCGCCGCTCCGGACTGGCTTGAGGAACTTGCGACCCTCGACCGGCTGGACAGCCTCCTTCCCGAGGCGGACGTTGTCTTCCTCAGCCTGCCGGACACCCCGGCGACCCGCGGCCTGTTTGACCGCGAGCGAATCGGCCGGATGAAAAAGGGCGCCATCCTCTTAAACGCCGGACGCGGCAGCGCCGTCGATACCGCCGCCCTCTGCGACGCGGTGGAGTCGGGCGCCCTCGCGGGAGCCGGCCTCGACGTCACCGACCCCGAGCCGCT
>CALXIG010000221.1 GCA_944388305.1 uncultured Clostridia bacterium | reverse complement strand
CGCGCGGCCGCTGCGTCACCCCGCTCGCCTACCGGCACCTCGGCATTGACCGGCCGGACGGGCAGCAGATGCTGTAGGAGGTTTTTATGGAACTGCCGGTCATCCGCAATTACGCGGACTTCTGCCTTGCGCTCCCGATTGCGGGGTTCGCCCTCGCGGGCGGCGCGGATGAGGGGATCTTTTCGATCGCTTCCCGCTTCGGCCCGGAGATCCGCACCCACACCGGCGACCCGGAAACCGACCCCTGGATCTGGCGGGTCCGCGCGCCGCAGGAATGCGGAGAGCTGCTCTACGGAAAATTCTTTTTGCAGAAGGGCGGCTGGATTGCCCGGGACTGGCTGCCGGACTTTCTCGCCGTCCGCCGGAGCGGGCGGGATTTTGCCGGCTTTTACACCGCCGGCGAGGCGAGCCGCCTGGAAAAACGGATTTACGAAGCCCTTTCCGCAGGCCCGCTCCCGCAGCACATTCTGAAGAGGGAAACCGGCTGCGGGCGGGAGGAGGCGGCCGCTTTCGAGCGGGCTCTTATCCGCCTTCAGGGGCGGCTCCTCCTCATTCCTTACGGCGAGTGCCGCAAGCTTTCAAAAAAGGGCGAGCTCTACGGCTGGCCGGTCACGATTTATGATCTCCCGGAGCGGGTTTTCGGGGAGGCGTTCTGCGGCCTGGGGCGGGAAATCTCCCCGCGCGCGGCGGCAGAGCGGATCGCCGGCCGGATTCTGGAGCTGAATCCCGCGGCGCAGGAACGGGACATCCGCAGGTTCCTGACCCTTACCTGATTAGAGTGAAGATAGGATATCTTGATAAAGGAGCGTTGCCATCCATGCGAATTGCCTCAGACTGGGCAGAATACGAAATGATCGACACCTCCGGCGGGGAAAAGCTGGAGCGGTGGGGGGAGGTCATCCTCATCCGCCCCGACCCGCAGGTGATCTGGAATACCCCGCGGGAAACCCCCCTCTGGCGGCAGGCTCACGCCCGCTATTTCCGCTCGGAAAAGGGCGGCGGCCACTGGGAGTATTCCCGCAGGCTCCCTGCGTTCTGGGAGCTGTCCTATAAGGACCTGACCTTCAAAATCTCCCCGACCGGCTTCAAGCACACCGGGCTTTTTCCCGAGCAGGCGGTCAACTGGGATCTCTTCCGGCGTCTGATCGCAGGAGCGGGACGGCCGGTATCAGTCCTCAATCTGTTCGCCTACACCGGCGGAGCGACGCTGGCCTGCGCGGCCGCGGGCGCCTCTGTCTGCCATGTCGACGCCTCAAAAGGCATGGTCGCCTGGGCAAAGGAAAACGCGGCCCTCTCCGGACTCTCCGGCCGGCCGGTGCGCTGGATTGTCGACGACTGCGAAAAATTCGTGGCGCGGGAGATCCGGCGCGGACGGAAATACGACGCCATTATCATGGACCCGCCCTCCTATGGACGGGGGCCGGGCGGCGAGGTGTGGAAGCTCGAGGAGGCGGTCTACGGTCTGGTCGAGCTCTGCGCGGGGGTGCTGTCCGAGAAGCCGCTCTTTGTCGCCCTCAATTCCTACACGACCGGCCTTTCCCCGTCGGTCATGGCCTACCTGCTCGGGGCGGCGGTGGGGAAACGGTTCGGCGGCGCGGTGTCGGCCGATGAGATTGGACTGCCGGTCACCGATGCCGGCATGGCGCTGCCCTGCGGTTCGACCGCCCTCTGGACCGGGCAGCCGCTGGAAACCTGCTGAGAAAGGATGATACCGCATGGGGGAACCCATTATCAACGCAAACCAGGTCTATTTTGACTATCAGAACGAGGAGGACGGAAGCATTTTTCCGGTCCTCAAGGGAATTGACCTGAAAATCCGGGACGGCGAGTTTGTGGCGGTGCTCGGTCACAACGGTTCGGGCAAATCCACCTTCGCCAAGCACTGCAACGCCATCCTGCTCCCCACGTCGGGCGATATGACCGTCGCCGGCATCAATACCAGGGAGGAGGACCGGCTGTTTGACATCCGCCAGAATGTCGGAATGGTCTTCCAGAATCCGGACAATCAGATTGTCGCCACCATTGTCGAGGAGGATGTCGCCTTCGCTCTGGAAAATATGGGCGTCGAGCCGGCTGAGATCCGCCGCCGGGTGGACGAGGCCTTAAAGCAGGTCGAGATGTACGAATACCGCGAACACGCGCCGCATCAGCTCTCCGGCGGGCAGAAGCAGCGGGTCGCCATCGCGGGCATTCTCGCCATGCGGCCGCGCTGCATCGTCCTCGACGAGCCGACCGCCATGCTTGACCCAAAAGGACGCCGGGAGGTCATGAAGACCATCCGCCAGCTCAATCGGGAACACGGCACTACCGTCGTACTCATTACGCATTATATGGAAGAGGCCGCGGTCTCCGACCGGGTTGTCGTCATCGACAGCGGGGAAGTGCTGCGGGACGGCACTCCGAAGGAGGTCTTTTCGGAGGTGGAGCTGCTCAAGTCGGTCGGACTGGACGTCCCGCAGGTGACCGAGTTCATCTACGAGCTGCGGAAAGAGGGCGTCGACCTGCCGCAGGACATCCTCACCGAAGAGGAATGCTACGAGGCGCTCAAACGCCTCCTCGGCCGGCCCGCCGGCCGCTCAGAAGGGAATGATAGAACTTGATGATAAAAATTGAAAACCTCACCCACAGATACTCGGTGGGGACCCCCTTCGAGAAGGTCGCGGTCGATCATGTCAACCTGGAGATCGAAGGCGGGGAGATCATCGGGGTGATCGGCCACACCGGCTCGGGCAAATCCACCCTCATCCAGCATTTAAACGGACTTTTAAAGCCGACCGAGGGGAAAATTTACATCAATGGGCAGGATATCTGGGCGGATAAAGGCAAAATGCGCCAGGTCCGCTTCGACGTCGGACTGGTCTTTCAGTACCCGGAGTACCAGCTTTTTGAGGAGACGGTGTACAAGGACATCGCCTTTGGGCCGAAAAATATGGGCCTCGGCGAGGAGGAGATCCGCGAGCGGGTGGAAAAAGCCGCCGAATTCACCGGCCTGCGCCCCGAGCTGCTGGAGAAAAGTCCCTTTGAGCTTTCGGGCGGGCAGAAGCGGCGGGCCGCCATCGCGGGCGTGATCGCGATGGAGCCGAAGGTGCTCATCCTCGACGAGCCGATCGCCGGGCTGGACCCCAGAGGCCGCAACAAGATTTTAAACCAGATCAAAAACTATCACGACCAGGTCGGCAACACCATCCTGCTGGTCTCCCACAGCATGGAGGATGTCGCGATGTTCGCCGACAAGGTGCTGGTGATGAACCAGGCGAAGGTTTTCGCCTATGACACCGTCGAAAATATCTTCGCACGGAGCGAGGAGCTGAAGGCCATCCGCCTGTCGGTGCCGCAGATCACCACCGTTTTCCACCGCCTGAATGAGGAGGGGTATCCGGTGCCCCGCAACGTCTATACCGTCGCTTACGCCAAGCGCAAGCTGCTTGCGGAGCTGGAAAAGGAGGGGAAACTCCATGCTTAGAGACATCACCATCGGCCAGTATTTCCCCGGCCGTTCCGTCCTGCACAGGCTGGACCCGCGGGTCAAGATTCTG
>CALXIG010000220.1 GCA_944388305.1 uncultured Clostridia bacterium | reverse complement strand
CGCTCCGCCGCGAACTGGCTGGAGGTGCCGTCGCAGACGCGGGAATCGGCGGCATAAGCCTGGTTCTGGCAGTCGAGGATAAAGCCGATCATCTCATCGGGGGAGGGGAGAGGCTGGTCCTGTCCGGACACCGCGCGGTATTCGTCCCCGGCGGGGTGCAGGAAGACCGCGTCCTCCGCCTCGATGGCGCGGGCGTTGCCGATGGCGCGCGCGACGATGGCGGACGCCTGCTCTTCATCGAGCAGCTCGGTGGAGGCGTAGCCCATCCTGCCCTCTACAATGCAGCGGAAGCAGGCGCCGCCGCTCACGCTGCTGGAAAAGCGGTTGACCTCATGCTGATAGGCACTGACCGAAAGGCTCTCTTCGCCCATGTAGTACAGCTCGTAGTCCTGGAGCCCCCGGGCTTCTGCCGCCGCAAAAACAGCCTTTTTGAAAAGTTCGTAATTCATGCAAAAACCTCCTTAGCGTCCGCCGACTGTGATGGACGAGACGCGGATGAGCGGCTGGCCGACGTTTGTGGGGATGGAACCGCTCAGAGAACCGCACATGCCCTGCCCATGATCGAGATTCTGGCCGACCATGTCGATGTCCATGAGGATCTCGCTGCCCTTGCCGATGAGGCTGGCGCCGCGGACCGGCTCGCAGATCCTGCCGTTGCGGATGAGATATCCTTCGACGACGGCAAAGTTAAACTCACCGGTGACCGGGTTGACCGAGCCGCCGCCCATGTGCCGGCAGTAAAGGCCGTTTTCGATGGAGGCGATGATGTCCTCGTTCCGGTCGGGGCCGTTGGCAATATAGGTGTTGGTCATGCGGGAAGTCGGCTCGAAGAAGTAACTCTGCCGCCGGGCGGAACCGGTGGGCGCCATGCCCATCCGCCTGCCGTTTAACCGGTCGATGAGGTAGCTCTTGAGGACGCCGTTTTCAATCAGCACGTTGCGCCGGGAGGGGGTGCCCTCGTCGTCGATGTTGATGGAACCCCAGGCATTGGGGATCGTACCGTCGTCGATGGCGGTGACCTTGGGGTTGGCGATCTGCTGGCCCAGCTTGCCGGCAAACTGGCTGCGGCCCATTGCGACGCCGGTCGCCTCGAGAGAGTGGCCGCAGGCTTCGTGGAAAATGACGCCGCCAAAGCCGTTTTCAATGGCGACCGTCATCTTTCCCGCCGGGCAGTAGCCGGCGTTCAGCATGGTGACCGCCTGACGGGCGGCCTCCCGGCCGATGGAGGCGGGGTCAATCTCCTCAAACATCTCAAGCCCCTTCCGGCTGCCGGGGCGGCAGCCGCCGGACTGATTTTCGCCCGCGCGGCTCGCGACGGCGTTCACTATCATCCGGGTGCGGATCTGGCGGTCCCCGGTGTAGAGGCCCTCGGTGTTGGCGACGAGGATGTTGTGGTCGACGTCAAGCAGCGTCCCCTGAACCTGTGAGATGCTCTCGTGGTACTCCCGCGCGGCCAGACAGCCCGCGCGGAGCAGCTCCGCCTGGCGGGAAGCCGGAACGGAGGCGGGGACAATGCGGACAGGGTGAACGTCGCCGAAGCGGCGCTCGGACAGGACGATGTCCATCTGCGCTGAACCGTCCGCAATGGCGCGGGCGGCATTGTCCGCGCAGCGCATAAGCCCCTCGCGGGAGGTGTCGCTGGTGGAGGCGTAGGCGCTGCGCAGCCCCTTATAGACGCGGACGCCGGCGCCGGAGAGAAAGTTGTCGGTGATGGTTTCAACCTTGCCGTCGATCATGTTGACGGCGTTGGATTTGGTGTGCTCGGCAAAGACCTCGGCGAAATCCGCCCCGGTCGAGACGGCCTTTTGCAGCACGTCGCCGATGAGTTCTCGGGAAAGCATGGAAAAACCTGCCTTTCATAAAATAATTTGTGAGGAATGGAGCGCAGGACAGTGCCGCTTTTCACTGAACGCGCATTTGCGGGTTTAGCGCGGCTTTGCGGCGCAGCGGAACAGCGGATAGAGGTGGAACCCTGCCGGAACGGTCCGCCCGTCGGACCGTTCCAGCGGTTGGTCAGAGGTGTGCGGCCGCGTCGAATCGTCCTCCGCGGTCACGCGCCTGCGCCGTCAATGTCCTCCACGGTCACGCGAAATTGTGTAATTGCGGGGAAAATCCTTCCAGAGGCGCAATTTATTTGCGCCAGCCGGAGCCTGACGCGGGGCTGACTGCCGCGCCGTCAATGTCCTCCGCGGTCACGCGGGGCACGGGCGATGCAGACCATCTGATGGATCTCCACCCTGGGGACAGTGTAGGAGAGGATGCCGTTCTCATAGGTGAAGGGCAGCGCCTCGCCGGAGGGTTCCAGCGTCACCGAGGCAGGCGCCCTGTCCAGCCGGATGGTGACGGGGACGTTGTACAGCGGCACGACGTCCTGAATGACTTCGGTCTTGAGCCCGCGGTTGGTGGTGTGGGCGAACAGGAGATGATGCACCAGCCGGTTTTGCGCCTTCTGCTCCATCAGGGTGGTAACGCCCCGGTCGGGCAGGCCGGCGGTCAGCGTCTTGCCTTCCCCGAGCAGGGTGTCGATCATGTGACAGAGCAGCTCCTTGACGTGGAAGGACCCCATCTCCGCGTATTCGGAGAAGAGATTCCACGGCAGGTAAACGGTGTTGTCCCGCACTGCCGAACCGGCGTCCAGCACCGAGGGGTCGTTTGGGGTGTGCTGGTGGGAGCAGAAATGCTCCGGCGTCCGGTTGAAATAGGAGTCCTGCTTGAGAGCCGGGGCAGCCGTCCCCCGGTGGAGGCTGATCTCGTACCCCTGCTCGTAAATGATATAGGCTGTCTGCCCGTTGACCGTTTCAAACTGCGGGATGTAGTAGTTGGGCCGGAACGTGCATTTTCCCAGGAAATCCGCCCCAAAGGGAAGGGCAAATTCATCCCGGTCCTTCCAAAGCCCGGATTCGCCGGTCGCGAGAATTTTGCCGCCCTGATCGAGATAGGCGTTCAGCCGGGCGGCCAGCTCCCCGTCCAGCCGGATGTCGTCGGGCAGGATGACCAGCTTGTAGGGGGAGAGATCGGATTGCAGGTCGAGGATGTCGTACAGGTATTTGCCTTCGAGAAGGATGCGGTTGGCGCCCACGTCGGCGAACTGCCTGTCGCGCTCCTGCGGGCCGTTGACCGCCTCGCTCGAGAGCACCGCGATGTCGGCGACATTCGTCACATCGCTGCACCAGGGTTCCTTGGCCTCCACCTCGGCATAGGCTGCGCCGACCATCCGGTAGGTCGCGGGATTCATCGAACCGTCGGGGTGCAGCTGGTCACCGACCGAGCATTTCGCGCCGCAGGCGATGGAGAGCGCCGCCTCATAGCGCAGCGCGTTCGGATGCTTGAAGCCGCCGAATTCCCCCCAGGTGGTGTGGAACTTGCCGGTCATGCCCAGAAATTCCTTGCCGAGGGTCCGCACATAGGCCGCGGACATGGGGAAATGGTCATAGCCCCAGCCGCCGGTCGGCAGGCTTTCCAGCTCGAGATGGGTGTCGAAATCCGCCAGATCGCGGCGGCCGCGGGTGATGTTGCCGGCATTGTGGAAGATGGCGGTGTCCGGGTTATATTTGTGGATGATTTCCTCCATCCGGTGGCAGTAGCGGGCGTAGACCCGCTCGCCCTGGCGCAGCAGCGCGGCCGGATCGGTTGGATCCTCGCCCAGCGCCTCGATCTCGGCGCGGCAGGCGGGGCAGTGGCAGACGCGGACATTGGAAATATCCAGGAAAATCTCGCAGGGGTTGTACTTCTGCATGACCTCCTCCACCTGGGCGGAAAGCAGGTCGAGATAGGGGGTATTGTAGCAGAAAAGGTGGTATGCGGCGCGGCCGAGGTACTCCCCGGTGATGCCCTCGGGCCCCCACCAGTGCAGCCAGTCGGGGTGGGCGGCGACCTCCTTCTCGTCGTAGCCGGCCGAGATGTAGACCGGCGCGCGGACGCCGATTTCAGCGCAGGCTTCGAGCTGCGCCCCCAGCAGGTCAAAATCGAGGTGCGGGTGCATCCGGTTCACTCGGGTGGGGTGATAGGACCAGCCATGGTGGCATTTGGCGAAAACGGTGATGGAATTGACGTGCCCGATCTTCAGCGCCTCCTGGAACTCCTCTTTGGAGAAATGGGAGCCGATGCCGGGAATTTGGCCGGAAGTGTGGAAATCCAGATGAATTTGACGGAACGGCAGCATAAGCAGACCTCCTTTACAGATGGGTGAAACGATTTCCCCTCCATTATAGCGGATTTAAACAGCTTTGTACAGAGGAAATGAAAATTTTCAGGATTTTTTGAAAAACCGCCTGTGCCGCCGTTTTTAATCGCGGCCGCGCAAAGAATAGCGGGTGCGGTAGGCGCGCGGCGAAAGCCCGGTGACGGCCCTGAACGCTTCGCGGAAGGTCTTGCCGTCCAGATAGCCGCAGCGCTCCGCAATTTCCGGCACCGGGTCCTTTGTCTCCAGCAGCAGGCGGCAGGCCAGTTCTGCCCGGCTCCGCCGCAGCCGGGCTGCAAACCCTTCCCCCACCTGCCGGCGGAAGAGGCGGGAGAGCGCTTCCGGGCGCATGTGAAACTGCGCGGCATAGCCGGAGAGGGTGTGCGGGGCGGCCGGATCGCGGCGCAGCTCCTCCAGAATCCAGGAAACTTCCGCCCCCGAAGGAGCGGGCGCGCGTTTCCCGATCATCCGCACCGTCTGCACGATGAGGTCGATCAGCAGCACCCGGATCAGGGGGTAATAACCGATCTCCCGGCAGCGGAATTCCTCCTCCAGCCGCTCCAGAACGGCGAGGATCCGCCCCTGCCCGTCGTGAAAGATCTTTTCAAACTCCCCGACCCCCGCGCAGGCGTAGCCGACCCCGATCATGCAGCTCGACAGCAGGGTGCGGAAGCTGCGGCACCGGCTGAGGGAGGGGTCGACGGCGGCCGGCTGAAACAGACAGTTGACGACGGTCAGTCCTTCGCCTGCGAGATCGTAGCTGTGAACCTCCCCGAAGTCGATCAGGACGAAATCGCCCGCCTCGAGGCGGCGGGTTTTGCCGTTTACCGTGTGCTGCGCCCAGCCGCTGCGAATGTAGGCGAGTTCCAGAAAGTCGTGGGCATGCGGCTCCCCGAAGCCGGTGACCGCTTGGGTCCGGATGGAGAAGTCCCCCGGCATCTGCAAAGTGCGGTTCACAAAAATCCCCCCAAAAAACAGCAAATTCACCGGTTTTTCTTCCGGCAATTCTATTGTATACTGGAACCAGCACTTTTGCAAGGAGGTTTTTGCAATGACCAATCGCGAGCGTTTTGCCGCTGTTTTACATGGAGAAAAACCCGACCGCCTCCCCGCCGTGGAGTGGGCGAGCTGGTGGAACCTGACGGTGGACCGCTGGGCGGGGGAGGGTGCCCCCCGCCAGGACGGGCCGGACACTTTGCAGAATTATTTCGGCCTCGACCCGCTGCGCCAGATCTGGGTCGGCGGAATGGGGCCGGGCTGCCCCGCGCCCGCCCACCACGGAGCGGGGGTGCTGAGCACCGAGGCGGAGTACGAGGCGATGCTCCCCTGTCTTTATCAGGAATCCTCCATCGACGGCGCGGTCAGGCAGGCCGCCGCGTGGCGGGAAGGACACGAGCGCGGAGACTACGCCGCCTGGCTCACCCTTGACGGCTTTTTCTGGTATCCGCGCAAACTGTTCGGCATTGAGCCGCACCTCTACGCCTTTTACGACGAACCGGCGCTCATGCACCGCATGAACCGCGACCTCGCGGACTTTCATCTGCGCGTCCTCGAGCGGCTGCTGCCGGTCTACCAGCCGGAATTCATGACCTTTGCCGAGGATATGTCCTACAACCACGGGCCGATGCTGTCAAAGGAGCTCTTCGGCGAATTCATGCTGCCGTATTACCGGAAGGTCATTCCGGTGCTCCGGGAGGCGGGCGTGAAGGTCCTTATCGATACCGACGGCAACGTCGAGCCGCTCATCCCCTGGTTTGCGGAGGCGGGCATCGAGGGAGTGCTGCCGCTTGAGCGGCAGGCCGGGGTGGATGTGTGCCGCATCCGGCGGGAATACCCGGACTGGATCATGATCGGCGGGTACGACAAGACCATCATGCACCTGGGCGAGGCGGCGATGCGGGCGGAGTTCGAGCGCCTGCTGCCCGCCATGAAGAGCGGACGCTATATTCCCAGCGTCGACCACCAGACCCCGCCCGACGTCCCGCTCGCGCTGTACCGCGTCTACGTCCGGCTGCTGCACGAATACGCCGAAAAGGCCGCCCGCTGAATTTTGCCGAAGAGGACAGCAATTCCTGCGGAAAATCTGTCGTTTCTGACCTTTTTTTGCGGAGAAAGGGCAATCTGATTGCAAAATCTTCCGCGCCGTGGTATGATAAAAAGGTATTTTGGCAGGCGTTTCGCCCTGCCCGGATCCACGATAAGGAAAGGAATGGTCACACATGGCAGTTTCCAGTCTCGCTCTGCCGGAGGGGTACCGCCCGGCGCTGGATATTCTTCAGACGGAGATCGCAATCAAGCTGGTCAAGGACACCTTCGAACGGGAGCTCGCTGACAAGCTCCACCTGACCCGCGTCTCGGCCCCGCTGTTCGTCCGCGGAAGCAGCGGCTTAAACGACAACTTGAACGGCGTCGAACGGCCGGTCGCTTTTGACATCCGGGATATTCACGCCGACGTCGAGATTGTCCACTCGCTGGCGAAGTGGAAGCGCCTGGCCCTCAAGCGGTACGGCTTCGGTCCCAATACCGGGCTTTACACCGACATGAACGCCATCCGCCGGGATGAGGAGCTCGACAACCTCCATTCCGTCTATGTCGACCAGTGGGACTGGGAAAAGATCATCACCCCCGAGACCCGCAACGAGGAGACCCTCCGCCACACCGTCCGCCGCATCATGCGCGCCCTGCGCGAGACGGAGGAGGTCCTCCACCGCTTTAATCCCGAGCTGGAAGCTTTTATTCAGGAGAAGGTGACCTTCCTCACCACCCAGGAGCTGCTCGACCGCTATCCCGGCATGACCCCGAAGGAGCGGGAGAACGCAGCGGCCCGGGAATTCGGCACCATTTTTATCATGAAAATCGGCGGTGTCCTTTCGGACGGCAAGCCGCACGACGGCCGCGCCCCCGACTACGACGACTGGGAGTTAAACGGCGACATTCTCGTCTGGTACCCGCTTTTAAACCGGGCGGTCGAGCTTTCCTCGATGGGTATCCGGGTCGACGCGGACGCCCTGCGGCGGCAGCTGGAAATCGCCGGCTGCCCCGAGCGGGCGGAGCTGCCCTTCCACAGAATGCTGCTCGACGGGGAGCTGCCCCTGACCATCGGCGGCGGCATCGGCCAGTCGCGGCTGTGCATGCTGCTGCTCCAGAAGGCGCATATCGGCGAGGTGCAGGCTTCCATCTGGGATGAGGAAATGATCCGCATCTGCGCCGGGCACGGCGTCACCCTGCTTTGATGAGGAGGAACGCATGAGTTACGATTTTTCCCACTTCGGCAGCCGGGTCTTCAACGACCGGGTCATGCGGGACAAGCTTTCCAAAGGAATCTACCAGTCTCTGCGCCGCTCCATTGACGAGGGCCATCCCCTCGAGCCGGCGGTCGCCGACGTCGTCGCTTCGGCCATGAAGGACTGGGCGGTGGAGCAGGGCGCTACCCACTTCACCCACTGGTTCCAGCCGATGACCAGCTTTACGGCCGGCAAGCACGACAGCTTCATCACCCCGACCAGAGAGGGGCTGGGCATTCTTGAGTTTTCCGGCAAGGAGCTCATTGTCGGGGAGCCGGACGCCTCCTCCTTCCCGAACGGCGGCATCCGCAGCACCTTTGAGGCCCGCGGCTACACCTCCTGGGACTGCACCTCCCCGGCCTTTGTGCGGGAGGGGACCCTCTACATTCCCACCGCCTTCTACGCCTATACCGGCGAGGCGCTGGACACCAAGACGCCGCTCCTGCGTTCCAATGAGGCGGTCAACCGGCAGGCGCTGCGGGTGCTGCGCGCCTTCGGCAACACCACCGCGACCCGCGTCAGCCCCACCGTCGGGGCGGAGCAGGAGTACTTTCTCGTCGACCGGGAAAAGTACGAGCAGCGGCTCGATTTAAAGCTCTGCGGCCGGACCCTCTTCGGCGCGCGGCCCGCAAAGGGGCAGGAGATGGAGGACCACTACTGCGGCCGCATCCGGCTGCGGGTGCGGCAGTTCATGCGGGACCTCGACGAGGCCCTCTGGGAGCTGGGCGTCCCCTGCAAGACCGAGCACAACGAGGCCGCTCCCGCCCAGCACGAGCTGGCCCCCATCTTTGAGGCGGTCAACG
>CALXIG010000219.1 GCA_944388305.1 uncultured Clostridia bacterium | reverse complement strand
TCTATCGGGATATCCGAACGCGCTGCGGGTGAGTTCTTCCACCTCTCTGTAATCCTGCGGCTTTTCCACTCGAACTGAGATCTCCAACCCTATGTCCTCCCTCCGGAGCCTTTATTCTGTCCGGTTTTCCGCCGTTTTCTCCGGCTCCTCCGGCGAAAGCTCCAGCGCCTCGATAAAGTAGCGCGGCCGGGCCTTGACCTCGGTGTAGATCTTTCCGACATATTCGCCGATGACCCCGAGCGAGAGGAGCTGGATGCCGCCCAGCATCCAGATGGAAGCGGTTGTCGCCGACCAGCCCGGAACGGTAAAGCCGAACAGCTTGACAATCAGAATGTAGAGCAGCGCCAGGATGCTCGCCAGAAAGATGAGGAAGCCGAGCCCCGTCACCCAGCGGATGGGTTTGACCGAGAAGGAAGTGATGCCGTCAAAGGCAAAGGCCAGCATCTTTTTGAGGGGATACTTGCTCTCCCCGGCAAAGCGCTCGTGGCGCTCATACTCGACCGTCGTGCTCGGATATCCGATCAGGGGGACAATGCCCCGCAGGAAGAGATTGACCTCCTCATAGCTTGCGAGTCCCTCCAGCGCCCGGCGGCTCATCAGCCGGAAATCGGCGTGGTTGTAGACGATGTCGACTCCCATCAGCTTCATGAATTTGTAAAAGCCCTGAGCGGTTGTCCGTTTGAAGACGGTGTCGGTTTCGCGGCTGGATCGGACGCCGTAGACGATGTCGTAGCCCTCATGGAAGGCGTCGACCATCCTGTCGATGGCGTCCAGGTCATCCTGCAGGTCGGCGTCGAGGGAGATGGCTGCGTCGCAGCGCTCCTTTGCCGTCATCAGCCCGGCGAGGAGGGCGTTCTGATGGCCGCGGTTGCGGGAGAGTTTGACTCCGCCGAAGCGCCGGTCGGCCCTGTGGAATTCGGAGATCAGGGACCAGGTGCGGTCCCTGCTGCCGTCGTCGACAAAGAGCACCCGGCTCTCCGCCGAGATTTTTCCGGCGGCGGAGAGGGCGTCCAGCTTCTGAGCGAGGCGGCGGGAGGTTTCGGGGAGGACGGCCTCCTCATTGTAGCAGGGAATGACCAGATAGAGGATCATGTTTCATCCGTTCCTTTCGGTTTTTCTGCCTCTTTGGCGGAGGCGGCCCGGATGCTGCCGGCGATGCGGCTGTTGTACGCTTCGGCGGCGTCCAGCTCTTCGAGGGCGCATTCGGTATTCAGGTGGGCGTATGGGCGGACGGGGAGCGCGCGCTTTCCTGCCCGGAGCCGGCGGATAATCAGCCAGTAGCAAAGGAGCAGGAGGGCGGCTCCGCCGGTGATGCAGATGCCAGTCGTGAGGCCGGGCGTGCGGTAGTCAAAGCGGATGACCGAATCCCCCTCCGGGACGCGGACAGCCATAAAGCCGGCGTTGGCCTTCTCGATGAGGACGGGTTCACCGTTGACAGTGGCCGACCAGCCTTCGTCGTAGGGGACGCTGAAGAAGACCAGATTCTCGCGGTCAAGGGTGATTTCCGCGGAGAAGCCGGTGTTGTCCCTGGAGAAACTTGAGCAGGTGTAGCGGTTGCGCGCCTCGGCCAGCCTGGCCAGCCCTTCGTCAGACAGAACGGGGTACTCCTCGTCGGGCAGGGGGGAGAGAATGTCGGCGTTGCGGGCGGCGGCTTCGTCATCAAGGTAGATACCGGCCAGCATCAGGCGGTCGCGCTTGGTCTCCGCGTAGGAATCCAGCATTTCCTCTGAGACGTAGTAATCGTAGGTGAAGCCCATCGGGATGAAGTTTTCGTTTTCGTAGATTTTCAGCTCGTTTTCAGTGGTGACATAGGTGAAACCTGCGATGTCCGGATCGTCCTCCTCGGTTTCATAGGCGAGGAGATACTTGACCGAGGTCAGCAGCCGCAACCCCTCGTACTCCAGCTCCGGGCGGGAACCGACGCTCCGGTCATAGCCGATGGTGTCGTAAAATTCAAAGATCGAACCCGGCACCACCGAGTGGAACGCCTGAATGGTGGGAATTTTCCAGTACATCGGGAAGTTGTCCATGCAGTTGTCCAGATCTATGCGGTAGAACTCGTCGGGGTCATCCTTCAGAAAGCTGAATTTTTCGGAGCCCTTGAGTGCCATCTCCGAGACGCGGTGGGCGTTGGCAGGGTTGGCCTTGCCCAGCGCGAGCATGAGGACGGACATTACCACCGCGATGAAGCAGACCGCTGCCGCCGTCACCCGGAAAAACGCTTTGCCGTCCAGTTGGATGAGAAAGGAGGCGAGCACCAGTCCCATCAGCGAGACAATGAGGTAGGGCCAGAAGCGCTCCTGGTAGTTGATGAGCCTGCCGAAGGTCAGCATTCCCTCTTCGTAGGAGGGGAATATGGCCAGGGCGATAAAAGCCATGGTGATAATCAGCGTCCACTTGATGCCGAAGGAGAACTGCTCCCGGTACCGCTCGAGAGAGACCGCGGTCATCATGGCCATAATCAGGAGGAACATGAAGAACCAGCGGGCGTAGTACGCATTGTTGAAAGCCGAAAAGGAGCTGTTTAGAAAGGGAATGAAGGCAAAGATGATGCACAGGCCGAAGAGGGCTTTCTCCCAGCGGCGGCGGGCGCATTTGAAGAAGGTGATCACTCCGCTCATCGAAAAGAGGGGGAGAAAGGCCGACACCGAGGACCATTTCGCGTTGGAGTCGGGGAAGAGATTGGGATAGGCGGGGATGTCCGGCGGAAAGAAGAAGCTCGAAAAAATCAACCCGTAGCGCTGGACATTGCCGTAGAAAATTCCGCTCCAGCCGAACAGAAAGTTGGAAGTTCGGGGATTGGAGACAATCGCCAGCAGCGACGGCAGCAGCAGGCAGGCCGAGAGCAGCAGGCCGAGCACCGCCTCCAGCGCGAGCAGGAGGAATTTCCGCCAGGTCACATAAAACCCGCGGGAGTTTTTGCGGTCATAAACGGCGCGGAAAATGAAGTACATCACCGCGAAGATGACCTCGCCGAAGAAAAAGTAGTAGTTGATGAACGCACAGGCTCCGACCACCAGTGCGAAAGCGCCCCGGCGGTTGTTGACCATAAATTCCTCCATCCCGATGAGGAGGAGGGGAAAAACCGCGATGACCTCGTGAAAGTGGTTGAAGAAGATGTTGTAGATGCTGTACCCCGAGAAGGCGTAGAGAAGCCCGCCGATGACGGCGTAGCCGGGATTTTTGACAAAGCGGCGGATATAGGCGCAGCTCGTGACGGCCGCGGCCGCGAATTTGAGCATGAGCAGCGGCGCCATCAGGTAGGGCACCGCCTCACTCGGGAAGAGCAGGGTGAGCCAGAACCAGGGGCTGCCCAGCAGGTAGAAGGAGTAGGAGCCGATGAAGTTCGCGCCGAGGTCTGTGTACCAGTTCCACATCCAGTTGCCGGAAAGAATGGAGTCGTGGCACATCTGGTAAAATGGAATCTGCTGGACGTTGAAGTCGCCGTAATAGATGAAAAGACCCTTGTCCCAGATGAGAAAGGGGAGGAAAAAGAGAAAGCTCGTCAGCAGCCCGAGTCCGAAGACCAGGCCGTACTGCCGCAGGCTGCTTTTCTGGATTTGATTCACGCGGGGTCAACTCCTGTGGAAGGTTTATTTTGAGAAACGGCGGAATTGCGCGGGCAAAACCGGGGATACATGTCAATATTATACCACATCTCTTCCCGTTTTTAAATGGACAAATCGAAACTTTTCTGGTAAGATGGGAAAAAGGAGTGATTTTCATGATCAGCAGCTTTTTCGCGCTCGTCCTGCGGATGAAATGGATTCAGCGGTGGGGATTGATGCGCAACACCTTCAGCGACAACCTGGCCGAGCACAGTCTGGACGCCGCCGTATTCGCACACGCCCTCTGCACGATCGCCAACCGGCGGTATGGCAGGCGGCTCGACGCGGGGCGCTGCGCACTGCTCGCCCTTTATCATGACGCGGGGGAGATCATCACCGGGGATATGCCGACCCCCGTCAAGTACCGCAGCGCGGCGCTGCGCGGGCTGTACCGCGAGGTGGAGCGGGAGGCCGCCGGCGAGCTGCTCGCCCACCTGCCTGCCGACCTGCGGGAGGAGTACCGCCCGCTGCTCGACCCGGACGGAGGAGAGGCGGAACTGCT
>CALXIG010000218.1 GCA_944388305.1 uncultured Clostridia bacterium | reverse complement strand
TGGAGAGCCTTTACCGCCAGTGCCGGGAGGCCGGGGTCGGGTTCGACTTCTGGGACACCGGTGCGCTGTTTCGCAGGGATGGCAGGCTTTACCGCGTTCCCTACCGGCTGCGCCGGATTCAGGCGCGCAAGGCGGGGCTGCACCTCGACGGGCCGCTGCCGCCCTTTGTGCCGCCGGAAATTCCGGACAGCGGGCAGCTTCGCCTGCATCTGTCCTGATCGAAATGCTCTGACAAAACTGGAGGAATCCGTATGAATTTTACCAAGCGCCTGCTTCTGATGGCGCGCAAACACTGGGGTGCCCTGATCGCCGCGGCATGTGGAATCGTCGGGGCGGCTCTGCTCAACCTGGTCACCCCGGAGATCGTCCGCAAGCTGACCGCCGCCCTCGAGGTGGAGGGCGGACTGACGGTCAGCCTCCTTCTCGGCTATGTGTTCGTCCTGCTGGGGGCTTACCTGCTGCGGGCGGTCTGCCGGTTTATCAGCATTGCCATCAGCCACCTGGCCGCGTGGCGGTTTGTGCCGGAGCTGACCCTGACCGTCTATGACAAGCTTCAGTCCCTCTCGCTGCGGTACTACCAGGACAAGCAGACCGGTGAACTGATGAGCCGGATGGTCAACGACACCCGCCAGCTCGAACTGCTGGTCGCGCACGCCCTTCCCGACCTTGCGAGCAATCTGCTGGTGGTGCTGGGGGTGGCGGTGATGCTTTTCGTCATCAATCCGCTGCTCGCCCTGCTGACGCTCATTCCGGTGCCGTTTGTGCTCTGGGCGAGCACGCTGTTTTCGAGAAAGGTTGCGCCGATGTTCCGGGTCAACCAGCGGGTGCTTGGGCATTTAAACGGCGTTTTGCAGGACAACCTCTCCGGCATGAAGGAGATTCAGACCTTCGCGCAGGAGAAAAACGTCCACAATCGGATGGTGGAGGAATGTAAGGAATATTCCCGGGTCAATATCCGCGCGAATTTCGCGGCCGCCCTCTATCACCCGGGCGTGGAGCTGCTCACCTCGCTGGGGATGATTATCGTCGTCGGGTTGGGCGGCTATATGGCCTTTCAGGGGCAGATGCCGGTTTCGGACGTGGTCGGTTTTGTCATGTATCTGAGCCTCTTCTACCAGCCGCTCGCCACCCTCGCCCGTCTGGCGGAGGACGTGCAGATGGCCTACGCCAGCGCCGTCCGCGTTTTCGAGGTCCTCGACGCCGAACCGGAGATCACCGAGGCGCCGGACGCGGCGGAGCTGGCTTCCTGCAGGGGGAAGATCACCTTCGACCACGTCACCTTCCACTATGATCCGAAGGAACCGGTGCTCGACGACGTGTCCTTCACCGCAAATCCGGGCGAGATGGTCGCCATTGTGGGGCCGACCGGCGTCGGCAAGACGACCATTCTCTCGCTGATCGAGCGGTTTTATGACCCGGTTTCGGGCGCGGTCAGGCTGGACGGGCAGGACATCCGGAAGTTGACCCTCGCCTCGCTGCGCGGGCAGATCTCGATGGTCTTGCAGGACACCTTCCTCTTTAACGGGACAATCGCGGAGAATATCGCCTATGGCGCGCCGGGCGCGGATATGGAGCAGATCCGGCGGGCAGCGCAGGCGGCCGACGCTGATGGCTTCATTTCGGCCATGCCGCACGGCTACGAGACGATGGTCGGAGAGCGCGGTGTCCGCCTCTCGGGCGGCCAGAAGCAGCGGATTGCCATTGCGCGGGCAATCCTGCGCAATACGCCCGTTCTCGTGCTGGATGAGGCGACCTCGGCGGTGGACACCGAGACAGAAGGGGAGATCCAGCGGGCAATCGACGCGCTGGCGGGCAGCCGGACCATTCTGGTCATTGCCCACCGGCTTTCAACTATTCGCCGCGCCGACCGCATTCTGGTCCTGAAGGACGGAAAAATCGCCGAAAGCGGAACCCACGAGGAGCTGCTGGTGAAAAAAGGGCAGTACTACGCCCTCTGTATGGCGCAGGAGGTGCGGGAATAGCCTTCCGCTGCCGCTCTCAAAAACTGGATACAGAAAAAGCCGCTGCCCACCTGGGGCAGCGGCTCTGTTTTTGGAAATCGGGACTCAGACGCCGGAGTAGGAGCTGAAGCCGCCGTCGATCGGAATGACGACGCCGGTGACGAAGGAAGCCGCCTCATTGTTTAAGAGGAACATGACGGCGCCGACCAGCTCTTCCGCCTTGCCGAACCGCCCCATGGGGGTGGCGGCGAGGATCTTGCCGGTGCGGGGGGTGGGGGTGCCGTCCTCGTTGAAGAGGAGCTTCTCATTCTGTTTGGTCACAAAGAAGCCGGGGGCGATGGCGTTGACCCGGATGCCGACCTTGGAGAAATGAACGGCCAGCCACTGGGTGAAGTTGGAGATCGCCGCTTTCGCGCCGGAGTAGGCCGGGATCTTGGTGAGGGGCGTGTAGGCGTTCATCGAGGAGATGTTGAGGATGTTGCATCCTTCGCGGTCGAGCATGTCCTGCGCGAAGACCTGGGTGGGAATGAGGGTGCCCAGGAAGTTCAGGTTGAAGACAAAGCCGACGCCGTCCGCTTCCAGCTTGAAAAAGCTCTTGGTGTCTTTGTCGATGTCGCCGGGGAAGTAATATTCGTTGTCGGTGGTGGCGCGGGGATTGTTGCCGCCGGCGCCGTTGATAAGGATGTCGCAGGGGCCGAAATCAGCGAGAACAGCCTGATGCACTTCCTCCATGACGGCTTTGTCAAGGACATTGGCCTTGTAGGCCTTCGCGATATAGCCTTCGGCGGTGATTTCGTCGGCGACCGCCTGGGCGGCCTCCAGATTCAGGTCGAGGATGGCGGTTTTGGCGCCGCACTGGGCGAGCACCTTCGCGAACATGGAGCAGAGGACGCCGCCGGCGCCGGTGATGACGGCGGTTTTTCCGTTCAAATCAAGGTTAAAGGGCAGTTTCATTTCAATGAACCTTCTTTCTTCCAAATCAGTCGAGCTTTTCCAGCGTCTCCCAGATGCCGTTGATGTAGCATGCGCCGAGCGCGCGGTCGTAGAGACCGTAGCCGGGTTTGCCGGTTTCGCCCCAAATCATGCGGCCATGGTCGGGACGGAGGTAACCGTCGAAGCCGTTTTTCTTGAGAACGCGCATGATTTCCACGATGTCGAGCGAGCCGCAGGCGGAGAGGTGAGCGCTCTCCTCAAAGGAGCCGTCGTCCAGGATCTTGACGTTGCGGACATGCATGAAGTGGATGCGGCCCATGGCGGAATATTTGTCCACCAGCTTGACCATGTCGTTGGTCTTGGTGCAGCCAAGAGAGCCGGTGCAGAGGGTCAGGCCGTTGGCGGGACTGTCGACCAGCTTGAGGAAGCGGTCGAGATTCTCCTCGCAGGTGATGATGCGGGGAAGGCCGAAGATGGGCCAGGGCGGATCGTCCGGATGAATGGCCATGTTGACGCCGGCCTCTTCCGCAACCGGAATGATTTCGGAGAGGAAGTAGCGCAGATTTTCCCACAGATCCTCCTCGGTGATCCTGGAGTAATCCTCAAAGATGGCCTTGAGCCCTTCTTTGGTGTAGCTCGCGTCCCAGCCGGGAAGGCTCAGTTCGCCGGTGAGGGGGTCCATCTTTTCGAGCTGTTCCTTATAATAGACCAGGGCAGTCGAACCGTCTGCCAGCCGGTGGTCGAGCTGGGTGCGGGTCCAGTCGAAGACGGGCATGAAGTTGTAGCAGATGCACTTGACGCCCGCTTCGCCCAGGCGGCGGATATTCTCCTTGTAGTTTTCGATGTAGCGGTCGCGGGTGGGCTTGCCGAGCTTGATGTCCTCGTGGACGGGAACGCTTTCGATGACCTCGAAGTGCAGCCCGGCGTCCTCGGTGATCTTTTTGAGGTTCGCAATACTCTCCCGGCTCCAGAGCTCTCCGGGCGGAACGTCGTAGACGGCGGTCACGATACTGTGCATGTTGGGAATCTGGCGGATATACTCGATTTTGACCGGATCGTCCACGCCATACCAGCGGAAGGAAAGTTTCATGACATTTGCCTCCTTTTTTTCTATGAATTTTCTTAAAATCAGCGATAATGCTGCCGCTATTTCTATTATACTTGAAAAATTCACAAGATAAAATGCCGATATTGCTTGACATATTGTGATTCTTGCTGTATTATCATGGTAGAGGAGTTGAGCGCGCATGAAAAGCTCGGTACAGCCTTTCAATACCCGGCAGAAGATGCTGGAAGCCGACTACGAGGTCTACCGCTACCGGGATTCCTACCTTTCCGAGGTGGAGCTGCACCACCACGATTTTTTTGAGATTTATTTTTTTATCTCGGGGCAGGTGCAGTACACCATTGAGAGCCGTCAGTACGATCTCAAGCCGGGAGATATTCTGCTGATTTCTCCGCTGGAGCTGCATCAGCCGATGATTTGTCCCGGCGGCGAGAACTATGAGCGGGTGGTGCTCTGGGTGAGCCGCGGATGTCTGGCCGCCCTGTCGGGCGAGGGGAGCGATCTGTCTGCCTGCTTTGATCTGAATTCTCCGCGGCACACCAACCTGCTGCGGCTCGACGCGGTGACAGTGCGCAGGCTCCAGGATATGGCCGACGCCCTGATTGAGGAGGGGAACCGCCGCTATTTCGGCTGGGAGCTCAACACCCGCGCCCTGCTGACCCGCATTCTGGTGGAGCTGAACCGCCGGATGCAGGAGTCCCCGGCGAGCTTCGAGGTGCCGGACGAGTCCAGCGGCATCATTGCGGGGGTGCTCCGGTACATCAACGAGAATTTCAACAACGACATATCGCTCGATTCTCTTTCCGAGCAGTTTTTCGTCAGCAAGTACCACCTTTCCCGCGACTTCAAGCGGCTGGTCGGCACGTCGGTCTACCGCTACATCATCCAGAAGCGGCTGATTATGGCCAAGCAGAAGATGCTGGCCGGGATGAGTCCGACAATGGTTTACTGCAACTGCGGTTTCGGAGATTACGCGAATTTTTACCGCGCGTTCTGCCACGAATACGGCATCTCCCCCAAAAAATTCTGCGAGGACGCGGCCCGCCGGGGCATCCGGGAGGAGAATCCTAAGTAATTTTTAAGATTTTGTAGCCGGATTGTCATTGCAATGAGGCTTTGCTTTGTGCTATACTGAAACAGAACGGCAGAAAAAAGGGGGATTTTTCGGAATTATGGCACAAAGACGGCGCAGACTCAAAAAAAAGAAACTGTTTCTCACACTCTTCCTGCTGGTCCTGACAGGCATTATGGCGGGGTGTGTGTTTTATATCATATCAGTCCTGCGGAACTTTGAAAACAGCCGGGACCAGAGCTTCCCGACCGACCTTTCCGCGCTCGGCATCACCTCGGAGGCGGCCGCTATTACGGACGACGGCGACAGCGCCTCCATCACCAATATCGCGCTGTTCGGCGTCGATGAGCGCGACGGGGAACAGTGCCGATCCGACGTCGTCATGATCGCCACCGTGGACAAGCGGCACGACAAAATCAAACTCACCTCGGTCATGCGGGACAGCTATGTCCCCATTGACGGATACGGCAGTCAGAAGCTGAACGCCGCTTATTTTTACGGCGGCCCGGAACTGGCGGTGAAGACCCTCAATCAGGTTTTTGACCTGGATATTACCGACTATGTCACCGTAAATTTCAGCGAGATGGCGCGGATTGTCGACGCGGTCGGCGGCGTGGAGATCGACGTGTCGGAGGCGGAACGGCTGGACGCCAACCACAATATGATCGAGCAGGCCGCTCAGAGCGGAGAGGCGGTGCAGCCGATCGAGCGGGCGGGATATCAGAATCTCAGCGGGATGCAGGCGGTCGCCTATGCCCGCATCCGCTATGTTGGCAACAGCGACTTTGAGCGAACCGAGCGCCAGCGCGAAGTGATGAACGCCATTTTCGACAAAGGCAAGGCGATGAACCCGCTGGAATACCCCGCCCTCATCTCCGAGCTGCTGCCGGTGGTCGAGACTTCGCTGGGGCTAGACGAGATTCTGAGCATGGCGGGAATTATGCTCCGCGACGTCAGCATCGAGGACATCCGCATTCCCTGCAACGAGGACCTCATCAACGGCGGAGAGATCTGGGTCGGCGGACAGGTCTGCCTCTATTACGATCTCGACGCCTCGCGGGACAAGCTGCATCAGTTCATCTATCAGGACGTTATGCCGCAGCAACCGTGAGTCCCTTCTTTCCGTTTTCAGCAGGCCGGCCCCCAGCCGGTCTGTTTTTTCATGTCCGCGCATTGACAACCGGCCCAAAACTGGTATAATGAAGAAAAAGCCCCTGTGTGGGGGATAAAGGAGTGTTTGCAATGCTTGCCAAAAAACCGCCGATGGGCTGGAATTCCTGGAATACTTTTGGACCCAATATCAATGAAGCGCTGATTATGGAGACTGCTGACGCAATGGTCAGCCTGGGCTACCGCGATGCAGGCTACGAGTATCTGGTCATCGACGACTGCTGGTCCCTGAAGGAGCGGGGAGCGGATGGCCGCCTTGTCCCCGACCCGGAGAAATTCCCGCATGGAATGAAATACGTCGCCGATTATGTCCACGAAAAGGGCCTGAAGTTCGGCATGTATTCCTGCGCCGGACTGCGCACCTGCGCGGGTTATCCGTCGAGTTACGACCACGAATATGTGGACGCCCAGACCTTTGCCGGCTGGGGCGTGGATTTTCTCAAGTATGATTTCTGCAATTTCCCCGAGAATGCCGACTGTAAAAACCGCTACCTGCGGATGAGCATGGCCCTCAAGGCGACCGGCCGCCCCATCCTCTTTTCCGCCTGCAACTGGGGCAGCGAGGAGCCCTGGAAGTGGATGGCCTCCATCGGCGCGCAGATGTATCGCTCCACCGGCGACATCAATGACAGCTACAAGTCCTTCCGCGACATCGCCCTGAGCCAGATCGGCAACCTCTGCATGTCCGGCTCCGGCTGCTTCAACGACCCGGATATGCTGATCGTCGGCATGTACGGCAGCGGCAACGTCGGCTTCGGCGGCGGCACCGACGAGGAGTACCGCACGCACTTCGCCCTCTGGTGCCTGTTCGGTGCGCCGCTGATGATGGGCGGCGATATCCGGAACCTGAACGACACGAGCCGGGAGCTGCTGCTCAACCGGGAGCTGATCGCCCTCGACCAGGATGAGGAGTGCCGCCCGCCCTACCTCGCCTCCTCCAGCGCCAACAATACCGCCGAAAAGCGCTATGTCTTCTTCCGCCATCTTTCCGGCAATGAATTCGTCCTCGCCTATTTCAACTTTACCGACAGCGACAGCCCTGTGAGCTACGCCTTCAGCGGCGCCTTTGACGAATTGGGCGTGCCCTATGACTGCGGATACGGCCTGGAGCTGACCGACCTCTTCACCGGCGAAAAGCTCGGCGTCAAACGGGACTACTTCGTTCCCGCCGTTCCCGCCCACGGCTGCCGCCTCTTCCGGGCAAGGCTGGCGAAGGTGTGATGGAGCCGCGCTGTCAGGAATGCGGCGCGCCTCTCCATCCGGACGAGATCGCCATCTACCGCCGGATGGTCAACCGCGGCGCGAAGGAGTTTCTCTGTATCCGCTGCTTTGCGCGGGAATTCGGGGTCAGCGAGGAGCTGATCCGGGAGAAGATCCGCCACTTTAAACAGATGGGATGCACCCTGTTCGGCTGAACGGGGTGCGTCCGCATATCGGGGAGGTTTTGTGGATGAAATTCTGGATTTTGTCGGAGAATACCGCCGCGGCGGGAAGTACCGCCGCATCGCCTGCCTTTGGATGTGAGCACGGCCTGAGCATTCTGGCCGAATGCCGCGGGCGGAGAATTCTCTTCGACGCGGGGGCAAGCGCCCTCTTTGCGGAAAACGCGGAACGGCTGGGGCTTTCCCTCGCGGAGATAGAGGCTGCCGTCCTCTCCCACGGGCACGCGGACCATGGCGGCGGACTGCCGGTGTTTCTCGAAAAAAACCGCACGACGCCGGTCTGGATGCAGAGGCGGGCGTTGGAACCCCACTTCTCCGACCGGCCCTCCGGTCTGGCGGAGATCAGTCTGCCTCCGCTTCCGGCGGGCCGGCTGCGCCTGCTGGACGGAGACGCGCGGATCGGGGAAGGGATGCGGCTTTTCTCCCACGTACAGGCCGCGCAGGCGTTCTGGCCGCAGTCCAACCGCACCCTCCTCATGCGGGGAACGTCCGGCCCTGTCCCGGACGACTTTGCCCACGAGCAGCATCTCCTTCTCGAGGAGGGCGGGATGCAGGTCCTGCTGACCGGCTGCTCTCACTGCGGGATTGTCAACATTCTGCGGGACTTTTTTGGGAAGACCGGGAGGTTTCCCGATGTGGTGATCGGCGGATTCCACCTGTCCAGTCCCTCCGCGGGGCAGGATGAACCATCTGCGCAGGTGGAGGCGGTCGGAGAGGCGCTCGAGGCGATGCCCTGCCGCTATTTCACCGGCCACTGCACCGGTGCCGCCTCCTTTTCCCGGCTGCAATCCATCCTGGGTGACCGGATCTCGGCGATCTCGGCCGGAATGTGCTTTGATTTCTGAGCGACTTCCGGCGATTTGCTTAAGAAATCCGGCCTGTAGACCGCAAAACGGTGAAAAGGGGAGAAATCCTCTCATTTCTTCAAAAATGAAATGAACAAAGAGAATCAAAGAGAAATCAAGAATAATTGAGAGAAAACGAGAGAATACGGGATGTAAATTAAAAAAACGCTGATTTTCAGGTTGACTTTCTTTCAGCGAGCGTTTATAATAGAGTACGTTGTGAAATTACTGCCCGTCCCATGCGGGCGGGGTTCTTTTCAAAAAATAATCTGGAGGTATGATTATGTCCACTACTTTGGTAAAACCTGCTGAAGTGACCCGCAAGTGGTATGTCCTGGACGCAACCGATAAGCCCCTGGGCCGCGTTGCCGCTCAGGCCGCGCACCTGCTTCGCGGCAAGCACAAAACTTCCTTTACTCCCAATGTTGACTGCGGCGATTTCGTCATCATTGTCAACGCGGAGAAGGCGGTCCTCACCGGCAAAAAGCTCGAGCAGAAGTTCCTGCGCTGGCACACCGGCTGGATCGGCCATCTGAAAGAAGTCTCCTATAAGGATCTGATGAAGAACGATCCCGAGAAGGCCATGACCGTCGCCGTCAAGGGAATGCTCCCCGGCAATGCGCAGGGCCGCAAGCAGATCGGCCGCCTGCACGTTTACAGAGGCGCCGAGCATGCGAATCAGGCGCAGAAGCCTGAAGTTTACGAGTTTTAATCAGTGAGAGGAGGCAATTAGAATGTACGAATCCAAACCTTACTTCTACGGCACCGGCAGAAGAAAACATTCTGTCGCCCGCGTGCGCGTTTACCAGGGCACCGGCAAGATCACCATCAATGGCCGCGACATTGACAACTACTTCGGCCTGGATACGCTGAAAGCCATCGCCCGTCAGCCTCTGGCTCTCACCGAGACCGAGGGCAAGTTTGACATCGTCTGCACCCTTGCCGGCGGCGGCGTCACCGGCCAGGCCGGCGCGCTCCGTCACGGCCTGTCCCGCGCTCTGCTTCAGTACGATCCCGAGCTGCGCCCCATCCTGAAGAAGGCCGGCTTCCTGACCCGCGACCCCAGAATGAAAGAGAGAAAGAAATACGGCCTCAAAGCCGCCCGTCGTTCTCCCCAGTTCTCCAAGAGATAACAGGTCCGGCAGGCACAATCAGAATTATGTCAAAACCCCCGAAACCGTATGGTTTCGGGGGTTTTCGCCGTGACGCGGAAGGAACCAGGCCGGAAAATGCAGGAAAGGCGGCGTCCGTCAAGCCGGACAAAACAAAAACGGCGGAAGAGAACGCCGCGAGGCACTTTCTCCCGCCGCAGGGAGGAAATTTTTCAGAAGGCCCGGATCAGTGGGTGGGAATGACCAGCGTCTGGCCGATATAGATGAGGCTGGGGTTGGAGACCGCGTCCTGGTTGGCCTCGTAGAGCGCCTCCCAGAGGGCGCCGCTGCCGAGCTGTTCCTGGGCGATCTTCCACAGGGAGTCGCCGGCCGCTACCACGTAGACGGTGCCTTCCGCGGGTGCGGCGGACTGTTCCGCGTCCGCGGCGGGGGCGGCAGGCGCGGCGGAGCCGTCGGTGATGGTGATGCGTCCGGCGGGCTGGGCATAGCCGGTGACTACGCCGTTTTCAAAGGACTGAACGTAGTTGGCCAGGACCATGTAGTCCTCCATCACGTAGTCCAGCACATTCACCGCGCCGTCGAACATGGCGAAGCCGTCGCCCAGGTCGCGCAGGGTGTAGTTGTAGCCGGCCAGGTTGTAGCTGGCGTTCAGGTCCAGCGGCTCATATGTGCCGGTCTCGCTGTTGAGCACCTGCACGTTCTTTACCCGGTACTCCCCGGTGGGACCGCCGGTCCACACGCCCTTGCTGTCCTGCTGGACGGTGGAGGGGACCGAGGCGTCGATGGTGTACTTCAGGCCGGAGACGTGGAGGAAGCCGCCGTTCTCGACAGCGGGTTCCCCGGCGGGGGCAACATCCTTTGCGCCCCATTCCAGTGCGTCCAGAATCTGCTGTCCGGTGACGGTCTGGAGGCAGGCCACGTTGCCGAAGGTGTGAATCTCCTTGCAGGTCAGGTAGGAGATGTCGCCGGTGGTAGAGGTGTTGCGGATGCCGCCGCCGTTCATGACGGCCACGTCCACATCCAGACCCATGCTGTCAAAGAGATAGTAGAGGGCGTCAGCGGCAAAGTCGCCGGTGTTGGTTTCCTGCTTGCGCACCAGGCGGTTGCCCGCAGCATCGTAGTTGGTGAGCACATCGGCGGTGGAGCCGATGACCTGGCCGAGTTCGGTGTTGATCTCGGCGATCCAGGCGTCTTCGATGGCCTTCACGCCGGCATCAGGGGTAACGCCGGCCAGATCCTCGCCGGTGAGCAGTTCAGTGGTGATGCTGCCGTCGGCGGAGATGGTCATCTGTCCCAGGGCGTCCAGATAGGAGCCGGTCTGGGTCAGCACCACGGTGTTGCCGTCCTTGTCGGCGACCTCCTCCATGGGGATGGTGGTGTGGGAGTGGCCATCAATGAAGGCGTCCAGACCGGTGGTGTTGGCGATGACCTCCCTGGAGGTCCAGGGCTGAGAGGAGAGGTCCACACCCAGGTGGCCCAGGGCGATGACGTAGTCGGCCTCAGCGGAGGCGGCGTCTACAGCGTCCTGCACTGCCTCGTAGAGGCCGGAGCCGTCCTCGCCGCCGGCGATGCCGTAGATGTAGTTGCCCGCGTCATCCTGGAAATAGGCGGGAGTGGACTTGGTGAAGGACTCAGGGGTTGTGATTCCCACAAAGGCAATTTTCACGCCGCCGGTTTCCAGCACCACGTAGCTGTCCAGCACGTTTTCGCCGGGAACGCCGTTCTCCTCGTGGTAGAAGTTGCAGGAGACATAGGGGAAATTGGCCCACTCGATGGCGGCCAGGCAGCCCTCCATGCCGTAGTCGAACTCGTGATTGCCCAGGGTTGCCGCGTCGTAACCGGCGGCGTTCATCAGCTCCACGATGGTCTCACCGTCGTCCATGGAGCCGTAAGCGGTGCCCTGGATGGCGTCGCCGGCGTCCACCAGCAGGACGTCCTCCAGAGAGGCCCTGTAGCCTGCCACCCTGGAGTAGGTCAGGCCGTTTTCATTGCCTTCCCCCACATTGTTGTCGATGTAGGTGTGAATGTCATTGGTGTACAGAATTGTGACCGCCCCATCCTGTTCCGTTCCGGCCGCGGCTGCGGTGGCGGCTGTGGACAGCGGCGCGCACATGGCCATGGAGAGGACCAGCGTGAGGAGTCTGGCTGCGAGTGATTTCACGCAAAACCCACCTTTCGTTGTGATTGTGTGCCGGAGCAGATACCCCGTCACATTTTATGGTAACAAAAAGGCGCAAAACCGGAAAGCGCCTCCCGGTAAAGTTCCGGCAAAATGCAGGTAAAGCAGAACGGCAGTCCCGATGCAAAAAAGCAGGCGGAGTATCTCCGCCTGCCGCGCAAATCAGCAGCTTTAAAACACAATTTCCCGGTGCTGTCCGGCCGAATCGTAAATTCCCTGCATGAGCTTCGCGGTGATGACAACGGTGTCGATGTGGGAAGGAAGCTTCTCGCCGGTGCGGATGCAGCGGACAAAGGCGTCGATCTCGGTCTGGAAGTGGTTGCGGGAAGTGTATTCCGGCGTGGAGGTCAGCAGCGCCCCATTTTTTGCCGTGTAGAGCTGAAAGCTCTTGCCGTATTGAAGGCGGATGCCGCCCTTGTCGCCCATGAAGTCGATGTAGCACTCGTCCTCGAAGATGTTCTGCGCCCAGGCGCCGTTGACGGTGATGACCGGCCCCTCCGTGCGGATGAGCGCGGTGACCGAGTCGTCCACGTCGTAGGTGCCGTCATATTTGGGAGGTCCCGCCCACATGCTGGTGTAGACGTAGTTTTTCATATCCACGCCCAGCTTGCAGAAAGTTTCGCCGGTAACAGTTTTGGGAGAGGGGTCCCCGCAGCAGTACATGACGATATCCAGATAATGGACGCCCCAGTCGATCAGCGCGCCGCCGCCCGCGATTTCCTTTGTGGTGAAGGCGCCGCCCAGCCCGGGGATGGAGCGGGAAGCCCGGAAGCTGACATAGACGTGAAAGACCTCGCCCAGTTCGCCGCTTTGGATCATCTTTTTGATGATATTCACTCCGTCGTTAAAGCGGTTGACCACGCCGATGTTGAGGACCTTGCCGGTCTCGTGCTGAACCTTCTGCATTTCCAGCGCCTCGGCGTAGGTGCGGGCGGCGGGTTTTTCGCAGAGCACATTTTTTCCGGCGCGGAGAGCGTCCATGGAGATCACCGGGTGCATGTTGTTGGGGGTGCAGACCGAGACGGCTTCGACTTCCGGATCGGCCAGGGCGGTGCGGTAGTCCTCGATCACGATGCCGCCGCCGTATTTTTCGGCGGCCGCCCGGGCGCGCTCGGGAAGAATATCACAGAAATACCTGATTTCCACCTCTGGATTGCTGGTGTACGCCGGAATGTGCGCGCTGTTGGCAATATTGCCGCAGCCGATCACGGCGACCTTCATTTTTTCCATGTAAAAGACCTCCTTTTCGTAGAAAAAGATTGATGTCAGCGGGAATTCCCGCCGGAAGCCGAATGGTCCTGCCAGCGGCGTGCGCGCTCAGGCAGCGGTTTTCTTCAGCGCCCGGTAAAAGGCCAGCGCCACAAGGAGGGAGACCGCGTCCACAATGGGCTGCACCCACATGCAGCCGTACAGGGGAAACAGGCTGTCCATCAGAAACAAAAGCGGGATGTCCAGCACCCCTTTGCGCAGAATGGAGCAGATGACCGACTCTCTGGCCAGCCCCATCGCCTGAAACTGGATAATCATGGGGTAACAGAACGCCATCATGGGCATGGCCGTCACCATGCAGCGCAGAAAGACCGCGCCGTATTCGACCGTGACGGAATCGCGGATAAACAGGGCGATGAGGGAACCTGCAAAAATTTCGTAGCAGATCACGCACAGCAGGGAAAATCCGACGGAGATGGTGCTCCCCAGCCGGAAGGAACGCTCCCGGCGTCTGTGATTTCCGGCGGCATGATTGTAGGCCAGCAGCGGTAGCAGGCCGTTGGAGACGCCGATGGAGAAATACAGCGGCAGCTGGTCCAGCTTTTTCACAATACCCAGCGCCGCTACCGCCTCGGTCGGATATTTGGAGACAAAACCCGCCTGGGCGGCTGTCGCCACGACGGTCAGGGCGTATTGCAGTGCGGAGGGGAAGCCGATGGAGAGGATGGAAGGCAGGTATTGCGGCGCGAACCGCAGCAGGCGCGGGGAGGCGCTGAGGTAGGTGCTGCCACGCCTGCGGAGCAGGTAAAGGGCGAAGTATCCGGCTGCCGCGGCGTTGGAAAGGGCCGTCGCCATGCCGGCTCCCGCCGCCCCATACCCCAGAAAGCGGGGCAGGACGAACAGCGGGTCCAGAAGAATGTTCAGAATTCCCCCAAAGGAAACGCCGAAGGCCGCGATACCGGCGGCGCCCTCTGCCCGTACCAGATTTGCCATCAGGGTGTTGAGGATGGTGAAGGGACCGCCCAGCACGACCACCCAGAGTGCGTAGCCGTAGGCGGCCGCGTAGGTTTCCGCCGTCGCACCGCACAGGCGGAGGATGGGGGAGGCCAGTGAGAAAAACAGCAGGGAAAACAGCAGCCCGGAAAACAGGCCGCCGTAAATCGAGATGGCCGAGATGCGGCGGGCTTCCTCCTCCTTCCGGCTTCCGAGCGCCCGGGCAATGGCGCTGGCCCCGCCTACGCCGAAGAGGTTGGAAATCGCCGTCAGCATGACAAAGCAGGGGTAAGCCACCGTGATTCCCGCCGTTTCCTGGGGTGCGTTCAGCATTCCGACAAAGTAGGTGTCCGCCAGGTTGTAGATCAGCGCGATCATTTGGCTTGCAATAGCGGGCAGAATCTGCGTCATAACTGCCCTGGGAACGGGGGCCCGTTCGAACACCTCCAGATGATTCGTCTGTTTCAAGAAAACACCTCTTTCCAGCCGGAAAAATCGAAACGGGGCCGCCGGTGTCCGAATCCGGCGAACTCCCGTCTTTTTCTTCAGTATAGCACGAAATTTTGTGAAATACAAGGCCGGAATTTCTGTTTTCGGCCGGGTTTTATTTTGGGAAGAGAAAGCAGAAAAAGAAAGGCCCATCTGTCCTGTTCGAACTGATGAGCCTTTTTGTGATTTTTTCATTTAGCGCGTTTGATTCTGCCGTTCCCAAAACATCCGGCAGGTTTCTTCAAAAAGAATCATATGTCCGCGCAGGATTTCGGAATAGGTTTGCTGCGTTCCCGGCGCGTCGATGATGCCCTCGTTGCTCTCAAACACCGAAGAGACCGCTCCGCAAACGTGATGGATTGCACTCGCCAGATTGAAAGAAGGCGGTGTCTCCCCGCACTCGCGGCCCGGCAGTTCCCGGACGGAAAATGAGTTGTTCTCCTGTTCTGCCCTCCGATTACAGCGGATGGACAGCTCCCGAAGCGCTTCGTTGATTTCGAGCAGGACATAGCTGGTATACAGAAGGTCGTTGACCGAATTGGTTCCTCCATGCAGATGGAGCACACAATCTGCATGTTCCTGTTCCGCCAGCTGCAGCAGGGCAGCCGTTTCTCCGGCCATTGGATGGAAGAACTGGTCGTGCATCAGGTTGACGCCGTCATCGTTAAAATAACCGCCCAGAAAACCGGCTGCTTCCCGGATCGGGTGAACTTTTTTGCAGTCCGGCCAGCGGCAGAGGGAGCCGTCCAGCCAGGTTCCCTGTCCCCAATAACGCAGCTCGTCGTTTGTACAGCCAATCATGGCTGCCGGTTTGACGCGGGCGCGTCCGTCCGGATTCATCACCGGAATCATCAGCAGCCGCACCTTTCCGGCAGCACGGCAGAGCGGCGCATTGGGATGCCCTGCCAGGTCCACCCCGGTTTCCAGGAGGGAGATCAGATTGATCAGTGCGGCCGTTCCCTCTGTTTCCTGCCCATGCTCTGCACCGATCAGAAGTATGACGGGCTTCTTTCTGCGGCGGTCCAGGTAAGCGGTGACGTCATGTGCGCCGCAGGCGGAATTGTAATTTGCGGCAGGGTGCAGTTCCTCTTTCTCCCCATAGGCGAAAAGCCATACCGGCCTTCCCCCCGCGGAATCTGTCAGACAGCGGACTTCCGCCCGGCTGCATTTTGCCGCCCAGCGGCCGACAGTTTCCAGGTCTGTTTGCCAATATTCCGGTATCATAAGTGCCTCCTTTGGGATCATCCCTTGATCGCGCCGAGCATGACGCCTTTGACAAAATACTTTTGCAGGAAAGGGTACACGCACAGTACGGGCAGGGTCGATACGACAATCGTCGCGTATTTAACCGCCTCTGAATATGCCTGGTAGTCCGCTGCACCGCCTGAGGCCGCGGCGTTCATGCCCGCGACTTCCTCGTTTCCCGAGAGCAGAATTTCTTTTAAAATGAGCTGCAGCGAATAAAGATTCCGATTGGTCAGATAGATGGCGGAGGTCATCCAGTCGTTCCATTTTGCCACAATAAAGTAGAGGGCGACAACCGCAATAACCGGGACCGACAGGGGAACGTAGATTTTCCAGAGCACTGTCCAGTCATTTGCGCCGTCCAGAGCGGCGGATTCTTCCAGAGAATCGGGAATGGTGCGGAAATAACTCATGACCATAATCATGTTGTAGGTGTTCATGGAGCCGATCAGAATCTGCGACCAGACGGTGTTGACCAGACCGTAAACGCGCATAACCATGTATGTGGCGATGAGTCCGCCGCCGAAAAACATGGTTATGATGACCATGCTCATGAAAAAGCGCTGTCCGGGAAAGACCCGGCGTGACAGGACAAAAGCCCCCAGGATGCTCAGCCCCAGCCCGAGCGCTGTACTGGAGGTTACGTAAAGAATGGTGTTGAGATAAGCCCTCCAGATATTGGGATTCCGAAATACGATTGAGAAGGCGTTGAAGGAAAAGCCTCTTGGCCACAGGAGAATTTTGCTTCCGGTATATAATTCCACCGGATTGCTGAATGAAGCGAACAGCACATACAGGCATGGATAAAGGCATGCCAGAGTCAGCAGGGTGAGAATCAGCGTATTGACAATGCGGAAAGTCAGGTCGCTGCCGCGTTTGCTTTCTACCATATCCATCTCCTCCGTCAAAACAGTCCGCGCTGTCCGACCAGCTTGGCGATGCGGTCCGCGGTCAGCAGCAGAATCAGGTTAATTTCGGATTCGAACAGCCCAACCGCCGTCGTCAGCCCGTATTCCGCCTCTGTCAAACCGCGGCGGTAGATAAAGGTGGAAATGACATCCGCTTTTTCATAAGTCGCCGGGTTGTACAGCAGCAGAATCTTTTCACTTCCCACCTGCATGATGCTCCCCACCTGCATAATCAGCAAAATCGTAATGGTGGGCATAATGCCCGGCAGAGAGACATGCCACAGCTTTCGAAGCCTGCCCGCGCCGTCAATTGTCGCCGCCTCATAAAGCGTCGGGTCGATGCCCGACAGCGCAGCCAGATAGATGATGGATCCCCATCCGACGCTCTGCCAGATTCCCGAGATAACATAAACGGGATAAAAGCAGTCGGGATTATTATTGAAGTCAATAATTGGCAGTCCAAGTGTCCGAAGAACCTCGTTGATAATTCCGGTGTTGGAAACAAAGGTCAGAATAATGGAGCTCATTACGACCATTGAAATGAAATGCGGCATGTAGGTGATTGTCTGCACGGTTTTCAAAAAAGGCTTATTCCGCACTTCGTTCATCATCAACGCCAGGATAATCGGGGCGGGAAAGCCGAACAGCAGCGTCAGAATGCTGATGGACAGGGTATTCCGGATACACCGCCACGCATACATGGAATCAAAAAAGCTGCGAAAATTTTCCAGTCCTACCCACTCGCTGCCGAAAAAGCCTCTTGTAACCTTAAAATCCTGAAAGCCGATGACAATTCCGAACATCGGCATGTAGTTGAACAGAAAATAATACAGGAATACCGGCAAAAACATCAGGTACAGGACCCAGTACCGCCGGATTGCGCCGGTAAATCGGACGCCGGGCCCCGGCTTTTTCCGAATTTTTGAAGAAACCACAGCCATTTTTACGGCCAACCTCCTTTATAAAAAAGCTCCACGGAACGGGCTGCGTCCCGCGGAGCCGGTGCAGATATCAGCCGTTAAAGCGGTTATATGCCGCCTGATAGGCCGCAAGAATCTCTTCGATGTGCATACTGTCCCGCAGCTCCTGCTGAATTTGGGGAATGGAATCAATGGAAATCTGTCCGTTCACCAGTCCGGAATACCGTTCATCCATGTAGGTGTTCAGGTCTGCCTGCCAGTCGCTGATCTCATCCTGTTCTTCTGTTGTAAGCGTGACGGGAGGCAGGATCCTGGAAGTGTCGTTGGCTTCTGTCCACAGCTCAATCGCCTGCACCGATACCTCGGGGAGGGTGGTGAGATATGCGTCGCGGGAGCGCAGCGAGGGGAATGCGCTCAGTGCGCCGAATACGTGGAGATATTCCTTCGCCTCGCCAGCAAGCGCGCGGTACTCGTCCGTCCACTGCGGTTTTCCGTCTTCCCCGTAAACGAAGTCGACCCCTTCTTCACCCCAGTTGGTGATCATTCTGCCTTCCTCTGAGAATATGTAATTCAGGAAATTTGCCGCTTTTTCCGGCTCTTCACAGCCGGTCGTGATGGCGACACAGCTGCCTACCGTCAGATTGCTCAGATATTCCCGGTTGAAGGTATAAGCCGGGGAATCCTCGGTTTCTTTCAGATCGGGAATTCCCACCAGCTGAAATTCCGGATTCTGGTCTTTCATAGCCTCCATCATGGCGGAGGGCTGGAATTCGAAGACGACCATCGACTGATCGGACATGATCTTGCCTTTTTCTGCGTTGCGGTCCTGTGTCGCGTAATCCGGGTCGATGAGTCCCTCCGCATAAAGCGTGTGGATGTAGCCCATCGTGTCGGTAAAGCGGTCGGAAAGCGGTCCGTAGCAGACGGTGTCGCCTTCCAGATAGAAATCGTAGGTGATGCCGAACGGCCAGAGCAGCGGGCCGATACCGATGGTGTTGTTGAATCCGGAGCCGGTCAGGGGGTAGAAGCTGTCTCCGTAGGTCTCTTTGGCCTTTGTGAGGAGGGCGTGAAATTCGTCGATGGTTGCCGGCGCTTCCTCTCCCAGGTCATCCAGCATGTCCTGCCGGATGACAAGGCCCTGGTAGACGCCGGAGCCGGGACGGTCATTGACTTCGGGCACGTAATACAGCCGCCCGTCAGACGCCTTGATATAGTTGAGGGCATCTACATTGTTCAGGGCATCATAGACGTTGGAAAGATTGGTCGGATACATGTCGGTCAAATCTACCAGGACGCCGTCCTCCGCGTACTGGGCGATGCCGCCGGGTACGGTATCCCAGCCCATCGCGATCATATCCGGATATTCGCCGCTGCTCAGCATGAGGTTGAAATTGATCATGGGGTCGTTGGCGCTGGAGCCGTATTCCCAGGTGATTTCGGTGCCGGTATTCTGGCTGATGGTCTGCCAGGCGGCACACGCATTGTAGTCGGATACTCCAAGCGAGGACATCTTATCCGAGAATGAGGGAGCCCAGATTCGTAAAGAATCCGGGTACTCGGCCGCACCGGTTTCTGACGCCTGTGAAGCGCTCGACGAACTTTCCGCCGCTGATGTGGAGCCGTCAGAAGCGGGAGCGGAAGAAGCGGCGTTCTCCCCGCAGCTTGCCAGCAGCATGGCGAGAACTGCACACAGCACGAAAAATTTTGACCGTTTCATAAGAAAAGCCTGCTTATTGACTGACCGCAGGTGCGGTGTGATGTTATGCATATTATAGCATCGGGCAGATTGCCGCGCAATTCACATCATTCGCGATTTGTGGCCATTTTTGCGGAGAAGCGCTTCCCATTATTTGCGATTTTTCTTAAAAATTGCGATACATGTCTATTTTATTTGACAATTTCACGCAAAAAGGGTAAACTGGAATTGTTCTTGACAGATTTGACGCGCTGCATCAACGCGGCAGAATAGAAGGAGGCCACCGGCAATGCCCCTGTTCCCCACATTGAAAAACAAACTGTTTATCTCCTATCTCCTATCCTTTCTGGCGTTGATTCTGCTGCCGCTGACTTTAATCGGCATTGTCATTACCACGTCTTACAGCCGCTCCGCTCAGACTCAGTATCTGGAGGCGCAGCGTCTGATGCTCCGCACCGTTTCGGAGCAGTTGGATTCCTATATGGAATTGCCGGTCGATATTTCCAGCAAGCTGGCGCAGCTTCGGGGGTACCAGCGCTTTCATGTCGCGACTGCGTTCACACCGTATGAGCGGCAGGACAGCGTCTATGAAATTTCCAGCTATTTGAACGGGCTGATTCGCAATGAGATCTGCACCAATTTTTGTGTTTATTATGAAGAGACGGACACCGTGATTTCGGACGCCGGCAGCACCTATTCCTTTTCCGGTTACTATGACGCGGTTTTGAACTATCAGGGAATGGATGGAGCAGATTTTCTGCGGTGGCTCCGCTCTGTTGATTCCATAGGCTATTCCGGCGTTTTGACCGCACAGGGAGGCCAGCGGTATTTCTGCATGGCCCAGATTCTTCCCTCCTCCTATCTGCACCGGACGACCTACCTGCTCTCCTTTTTCAATATCTCCCGCCTTCAGACGGAATTGGAAGGAAAGCTTTCTCCGGATACCTATTACTGTGTTCGGACCGCGGAGCAGGTTCCGGTTGTTTCCAATCTGCCGGAGAATTTTCAGGCCGGCGCGGCAAATGTGAAAATCGACGGCATTCGTTGCCTCGCGTTTTCGGAGACCTCTTCCACGACCTGGATGGAGTACCTGTTTTATGTTCCGGAAGCGGTAGTTTTGGAATCGCTGCTGGATTTTCAACGCCTCTTCTGGCTGGTGTTCGGCCTGGTACTTGTCAGCGGCATCGTTTTTTCCTTTGCGGCTGCTTTCCGGCGGTATGCGCCGATCCGCCAGCTTTTTGCGCAGGTCTTCCCGGAGGCCAATTCGGATCAGGCGGACTTTCATCTGATGTCACAGCGGCTGACAGAAATCAGCCGGCAGGAGAAAGATTACGCGAACGAAATTCAGGCGCAGTGGCGAAAACTGCGCAATCAGGCACTGACGCAGATCTTGACGACGGCGAATTTGGACATGCAGAAGCTGCGCCTGCTGATAGAAGAGTATAATCTGCAATTTCCGTATCCCCGCTTTTCTGTCGCCATTGTCTGCGGCTGTACAGCCGATCAGTGGGATCTCCCCAATGTCACGGTGTGTCCCTTTCCGCTGAGCAGCTACTGTGCGCTGATTGTCAATGACAGCGCCAGTTTTCCAGCCAGAGAACAGGTCGAGGACAGTCTGCGCAGCATTCAGAATGTCACGCCGGGAATGCAGTTCAGCATCAGCAGTCCCTGTGATTCTTTACAGGAATTGCACCAGCGTTTTCAGGAGGCCCTTCTTCACCTTCCGGATAACGCGGGATTTTGTGAACGAAACGGCGCTGGCGGCTTTTCGGAATTCCAATATCCCATGGACCGTGAACTGGAGATTCTCAACGAGCTGTGCGCTGGAAATTACGGGGAATGCGAGCGGCTGCTGACAGAACTGTACCGGCAGCATCAGTCACTGCCGGAATCCGTTCAGCGCTGCTTTCTCCATCGCGCGGCTGCGACTGTCTGCCATGTTTACCGCGCATTGGAAACCAGTGATAAGCGGCCGTTGCAGTATCTGGAAGAAACCCTGTCCTGTACCGCTGCTCCGGAGGAGGGGTTTCAGGCGCTGCTGGCGCTCTGCCGGTCTGTGGCCGCTTTGAGCGGGCAGCCGCCGAAGGCCAAAAACAAACAGGTAGTGGATGCAATTATTCAGTACGTACAGCAGCATTACAGCGACCCCAACCTCTCTCTCAATACCGTTGCAGCCGCCTTTCATGTGTCTTACTACTATTTATCCCATATTTTTAATGAGGAAGTTCAGCAGAGTTTTTCCTCCCTGCTGAACCTGTGCCGCATTGAGCAGGCCAAACAGATGCTGGTGCAGAGCAGCCGTCCGGCACAGGAGATTGCCGTTGCGGTTGGATACACCAACAACAGCACCTTTTTTCGTACCTTTCGAAAGATGACGGGACTGACCCCCAATGAGTACCGGACACGGCAACATGAAAAATCATTTTGAAAAACGAACCCCCTGCCGGATTCCCGGCAGGGGGCGATGCTATGCAGTCGTATCTGAGCCCGGCGAGACTTACGCCTGGCAGAAGGCGAGCGCGGCGTCTGCGGCGGAGGCGGCGTCCGCAGTGTAGCAGTCCGCGCCGATGGAGTCGCAGAAATTCTGGGTGACAGGCGCGCCGCCGAC
>CALXIG010000217.1 GCA_944388305.1 uncultured Clostridia bacterium | reverse complement strand
CAGGCGGGCATCGCGCTGACAGGCGGCACAGACGAGGAGATCGACGAAAACGACTGGGACGGCTATTTCGAAGCGCTGGAGACGGCGGATTTTGACACCTTTGCGGTGGGCGCAGGGGAGAGCGCGGTGAAGGCGGCGGCGCTCGCCTTTGTGAAGAAGATGCGGGATCAGGAGGGCGTCAAGATTCAGGGCGTTCTGGCGGATTACCCGCAAGCGGACTGCGAGGGGATCATTTCGGTCAAAAACGGGGTGGTACTCGAGGACGGAACGGAGGTTTCCAAAGAGGAGGCGACCGCCTATGTTGCGGGTATGACGGCCGGCGCGCAGGTCAATGAATCCAACACCTACGGAAAATACGACGGCGCGGCGGATGTGGACACGCGCTACACAAACAGTGAGATCACCGCGGCGGTCCAGGCGGGTGAGTGGGTCTTCATCCCGCGCGGCAGCGGTGTGGCGGTTGAGCAGGACATCAACACCTTCACCTCGGTGAGCGCGGAAAAGGGCGCGGCATTCTCCAAAAACCGCCTGATTCGGGTGATGGACACCATCGCAAACGACGTCAGGGAGCTGTTTGAGGAGAAGTACCTGGGAAAGACAGGCAACTCGGCGGATGGGCGGAGCCTGTTCCGGGCGGAGCTGGCGGGATATTTCGCCCAGCTCGAGGAGCTTGGAGCGATCGATGGCTTTGACAGCCGGGAGGACCTGGAGGTTCTGCCGGGGAATACGGCGGATGCGGTTGTTGTGCAGGCGGCAATCCGTCCGGTTGATTCGATGGAGAAGCTCTATATGACGGTCGAGATCGAGTAAGGGGGAAAGAGGATGTTTTTAAAAGCGGAGCAGATCATCAGCGGGCAGGCCGGACGCGCTTACGCAAACATTGACGGGCGCAACCGGGAGCTGATGTATCTCAAATCGGTCGACGCCTCGGTGGCCAAGCGCAAGACGGCGGTCCGCACGCTGGGCAAAACGGGGGACCAGTACAAAGCGGCGGGCTGGAGCGGCAAGGGGAAGATGCGGGTGTACTACATCACTTCGCTGTTCCGGGAGATGATGCTCGACTACATGAAGACGGGCAGGGACAGCTATTTTGACATCGTGGTCATCAACGAGGATGAAAATACCGATGCGGGACGTCAGACGGTGGTGCTCAAGAACTGCAACCTGGACTCTGTGGTGCTGGCGCGGCTCGATGTGGACGCGGACAATCTCGACGAGGAACTTTCCTTCACTTTTGATGGTGCGGAGCTGCTGGAAAGCTTTGTGTAAGGGGGCGTTTTGATGGACTTGCAGGCATTTTTTGCCGAAAATACGCCGCCTTTTCCCGAAGAGCGGGTGAAGCTTTCCGAGCGTCTGGGCGGCGAATTCCGCATCCGGGGGATCTCGGAGGAGGAAAGCGCAGCGCTCCGGCGGCAGTGCGGGAAGGACAGCGCCGGAGCGGCGGATCCGGCGGACTATCTGTGCAGGCTGGCGGCAGCCTGTGTGATCGAGCCGGACCTCAACAACGCAGCCTTGCAGCGCTCCTGGGGCGTGATGGGGGCGGAAAGCCTGCTCAGGCGAATGCTGTCGGCGGGGGAGTACGCGCGGCTGATTGAGCGGGTACAGGCGGTGTGCGGTTTCGATATTCCGGTGCGGAAAATGGCGGACGAGATAAAAAAAGAGTCATGCAGGGCGACGCGGAGCTGAATTACGCCTACTACGCCCTGCATGAGCTGAAAATGCCGCCGGGGATGTTCGCGGCGCTCAGCAGGCGGGAGAAGGCGGTGGTGGAGGCCTTCATTGATGTCCGCGTGCAGGAGCGGGAACGGTTGCTGCGGCAGATGGGCATGTAGGCGGGTCATAAGGAGGGGATGATTTGACGGCAGAGGAGATGCTCGCTCTGTATGGGCGCGAAGCGGAGGGGGAACTCGACCTCTGGCGGCTTGCAGTTGAATTTCTTCCGGCCGGGAGCCTGACGGCCATGGCAGGAGAAGCGGCGGCCGGAAGGCGGGCGGCATGGGGGCAGGTTTCTCCGCTGCTGGTGCCGGAGGCGGCCGTCCGGCCGTCCGGTGCGAAAGCAGCGTCCGGCTGGCGGCAGTACGCGGCGCTTTCAGGGGAAGCGGACACAGAATGGCGGTTGCAGGCTCCGGCCGGCGAATTTCTTCCGGAGCGGCTGGTTTTCGCCCCGGCGGGAGAAGATTCCCGCGGCGCGGATTCTGCGGCCGGAGGGAGGCGGCTGCGGGAGAGCGTGCTGGCCATGGAACGGGCCGCCCTCGCACGCCGGGCAGAGTTTGCCGGAAGGCAGGCGGAGAGTTTTGGGGCGGTTTATGCGGAGATTGAGCGGCGGCTGGCGATTGAGCTGGGCGCCGGATAAGGAGGCTGTATGCGGATTTTTCTGGGAGAAATGGAATTTCCGGCTGCGCCGGAGCGGCTGGAGGTTGAGCAGCAGGGCGGATGGGAGAGCGCGCTGCTGGCGGATACGGGGGAGATTCTGCTTTACCGGCCGCCGGGCCTGCGTGCAGTGCGGTTTGAGGGAATTCTGCCGGCGCGGCGGTACGGATTTGTGACGGCGGAGACCCTGCTGGCGCCGTCGGAGTACGCTGCCCGGCTGGAGGAGGCCGCACAGTCGAAGGAGGCGCTGCGGCTGGTCATCAGCGGCGGCGGGGCGCCCTTCTCAATGCCGGCGGTGGTCGAGCAGTTTACCCGCTGGGAGCAGGCGGGGGAGGCGGAAGACCTCTATTATGCGCTCGTGCTGCGGGAATACCGGACATTCGGTCAGAAGATTTCCGCCGCAGTCAGAGCGGAGACGCCGGATGGGAAGAAGACCGCGGAGCGGAGCGGCTCTCCCGCTGTTCCGCAGCAGTATGTAGTGCGGGAGGGGGACTGTCTGTGGACGATTGCGGCGCGGTATCTCGGCGACGGAAGCCGGTACGGGGAAATTGCGGCGCTCAACGGCATTGCCAACCCGAATCTGATCGTTCCGGGGCAGACGCTCCGGCTTCCGGTGTGAGGAGGAAGATGCGATGCGTCTGACGCTGATACGGCAAAACGGCACAGCAGAGCTGCCGGTTTCGGCGCTGCGGCTGCAAACCTCTCTGAACGGGGCGGGAATTCTGGAATGGGAGACGCCCGAGCGGATCGTGAGGCCGGAAGAGGGCGACGCGGTCCGGCTGGAGGAAGAGCGCGGCATCTTTTACGGTTATGTCTTTCGGGTGGAGGACAACGGCAGGCGGCTGCGGGTGCTTTGCTACGATCAGATCAAGTATCTGCTCTACAAGGACACGCGGCAGTTTGTCAACCGGACGGCGGACAGCATTCTCACCGAGCTCATCCGGGAGCGCCAGCTGAAAGCGGGAAAGGTCGCGGCGACAGGGGTGACCCTTCCATCCAGGCTCTATGAAAATCAGACGCTGCTTTCCATGGTGCAGGACGCGCTGGAGGAGACGTTCCGGGTTTCCGGGCAGCGGTTCTGGCTGATCGATCAGTTTGGGAGCCTTACGCTGGATAAGACGGAAAACTTACAGAGCGGGGTGCTGCTCTGCGGGGAGAATCAGCTCACCGGGTGGAGCAGGAGCTCGGACATCGACGGGGCAACCTACACGCGGTTTCAGCTCCTGCAGGAGGACCGCCGTTCCGGGTTTCGGCGGGTGACCGAGGCGGAAAACGCGGAGCAGCGGAAGAAGTGGGGTGTTCTGCAATACTTTGAGCGGGTGGATCACAGCTGGAGTGAGGTGCAGGTAAGGGCGAGGCTTCAGGCGCTGCAGCAAAGCTATGGAGGCAGACGGCAGTCGTTTCTCGTTGAAGGGCTGGGCGATTTTCGCTGTCTGGCCGGGCGGGGCGCACTCTGTCAGGTGGCGGAGGGGACGGAAAGCTGCCTGATTGAAGAATCTGAAATTGAAGGGGAAGGCGGCGTTTACCGGATGCGGCTGAAACTCCGGATGGTGTGACGGAAAAGAACAGAAAGGGGAAGTGCGGGTGATTGCAGAGCTGATAAAGGAAGCGGCGCGGAACTGCATCGCCGAACAGGTGAAGGCGGAGCTGCTGTTTGGAACGGTGGAAGGGCTGTCTCCGCCGGCGGTGTCGGTGGAAAACCGCCTGCTGCTGGAGGGGGACCGGCTGATTCTCGCCAGGGAGCTGGAAAAACGGAGCGTTTCTCTGCAATTTGACGGGGAAACCAGGGAAATCGAGCTGCACCCCGGCCTTCAGGTGGGGGATATTGTGGTGCTGATACGGCTGGGCGGCTATTTTTACGTTGCAGGCAGGTTGTCTGCCGGAGAGGGGGAGGCGTATGGCGGGACTGCTGCCGGAAACACCGGCTTATGATGAACAATCCGGAATGAGCGCGAAAAGCTGGCGGATCAACTGGGATACCGGGCGGCTGGAAGGAGAGATCGACGGACTGGAAGCGCTCGAACAGGCACTGTTGCTGGCGCTTTCGATCCCGCGGTTTGCCCATGTGATTTACAGCTTTGATTACGGCAGTGAATTGCACACGCTGATTGGACGGGACCGGGAATACGCTGAGGCGGCGGCCCCGGCGCTGGCGGAGGAGGCGGTGCGCGGCGACGACCGGGTGCGGCAGGTCAAAGCGGACAGCTTTACGGCAAACGGCGACCGGCTGTCGGGGGCGCTGCGCGTGACTGCGGAGAGCGGAAGTCTCTGGACGCCGGTCAATTTGAGAGAGGGGAGTGGAGACGGTGCAGGTGCCGAAATATGAAGAGCTGGTGGCGCGGGTGCTCGCAAGGGTGTCCGGCGGAATCGACAAACGGGAAGGAAGTCTCATCTGGACGGCGGTTGGACCGGTCTGCGCCGAATTGGCGCAGGGGTATGCCGAGCTGGACGCGGCGCTTTCACTCGCTTTTCCGGACACGAGCAGCGGAGAATATCTGGACCGGCTGGCACGGCAGATGGGATTGAGCCGCGAGGCTGCGCGCGCCGCTGTCTGCCGGGGAAGCTTTACGGATGCAGCGGGAGAAGCGCTCGCGGTTCCGGCCGGGATGCGCTTTGGCGCAGAGGGGATTTTCTACCGGCGGGGAGATCTGATTCAGGACGGCGTCTATGAGCTGATCTGCGAGACGCCGGGCACCGTCGGCAACCGGACAGGCGGTACCCTGCTGCCGGTCGATTATCTGGAAGGACTGGGAACGGCGCAGATCACAGGACTGATGGTGCCGGGGACAGAGGCGGAGAGCGACGAAGAGCTGCGGACCCGCCTGCTTGAACAGGCTGCCGCCCCTGCATTTGGCGGCAATATCGCAGATTACCGGGAAAAAACTGCCGCGCTGGACGGCGTGGGAGCGGTCAAGGTCGAGACGGTGCCGGAAGGCGGCGGAACGGTTGGACTCTGCATTCTGGGAGAGGATCTGCTGCCGGCAGATTCCGAACTTGTAGCCGCGGTACAGCAGGCGGCGGATCCGGAAGCAGGAGCGGGCAAGGGCTTTGCCCCGATCGGCCACAAGGTGACGGTGCGGGCGGCATCCGCGCGGGAAGTGGGGGTCACGGCCGCGCTGACCCTCTCGGAAGGCGCGCAGCCGGAACAGGTGAAGCAACAGGCGAAGGAGGCGCTGGAAGGGTGCTTCCTCTCCCTGCGGGGAGAGTGGGCGAGACAGCAGAAGCTGGTAGTGCGCGTCAGCCAGGCGATGCTGGCGCTGCTTTCGGTGGACGGGGTGCTGGACGCTGCGGTGACGCTGGACGGCGAAACTGTCAACCTGGAACTGGAGGCCGACGAGGTGCCTGTGCTGGGAGAGATTGTCACGACAACCGCGGAAAGGGAGGCCCGCTGATGGAATATCGGGAATATCTGCCGGAAATTCTGCGGGGAATTGCAGATTTTCAGGGGCTGGGAACGAGTCTGGATCCGGAGACAGAGCCGCTCCGGGAAAAGATGCGGGAGGCTGCGGGAGAGTGCTTTGCGGAAACCGCATCGGAAGAGGGAATCGCGCGATTTGAACATCTGCTGGGCATCCGGGCTGGCGCGGAAGATTCCCTGGAGATCAGAAGGGCCCGGGTGATGGGGCGTTTTCAGGGGCTGCCGCCCTTTTCCATCGGGTGGCTGCGGGAAATGCTGACGGCCGATTGCGGGGCGGACGGTTTTTCCGTCTCCCAAAACACCGAAGAGTGCTGGTTGCGGGTACGGGTGACACAGGTGCGGGAAAACTACGCGGAGATGCTCGGCGAAAAGCTGCGGGAGCAGATTCCGGCGGCGATAGTGCTGCGGATGGGGGTCCTGCACCGGCAGCGGAAAGCGGCGAGGCTGGGCGTCCTGATGCAGGTGGGGACAAAATGGAGCTGGAAGGAGAAAAAAGATGGCGCAGTTTGAGATTGCGGTGACAGAGACCGGGCGGGCGCTGCTGGCGGCGTCCATAGGCGGTCAGGCGGTGACGTTTACCCGGATGGCGCTGGGGGACGGCACCTATACCGGGGATTTGAGCGGCATGGAGGAGATGATCTCTCCCAGGCTTTCCCTCGACGTCGCCCAGGTCAGCCGGGAGGATAATCAGGTGCGGATTCGGGCAGTCATGGGGATGGACCAGCTCGAAACGCCGTTTTACTGGCGGGAACTCGGCGTATTCGCGGAAGACGCGGCGGGGCAGGAATTTCTGGCGGTCTATGGAAATGCCGGCGGGCAGGGGGATTATTTGACCAGTCAGGACGGTGTTCTGGAGGAGCGGGAATTTGTCCTGAGCATTTTTGTGGAGCAGGATGAGGTGGTTGCAGAGCTGAGCGGCGTGCTGTTTGCCTCTCAGTCACAATTGAATGCGCATGTGGAAAACGAAGATATTCACGTGACGAACGGGGAGAAGGTCCACACCCTCACCCACAGCAAATCCGGCACGACCCATTACCTGACAGGGCTGTCGGGGGTTTCCGGCACGGTCTCCTGCGTCTTCCGGGCGGCGGCGGATTTTCAGGCCGGGGACAGCATCCAGGTGGACGGCACAAGCTGCACCATCCAGCTTTCGAACGGCGAAACGGCGGAGGACGGCCTGTTTGTTTCCGGGGCGACTGTCGCGGTCATTGTGGACACAGAGGGGAAAAAGGTAAATTTTAAGTCCGGCGGGGGCGTGAGCAGTGCAAAGCTTGCCCTCGCCGACGCGGAAGAAGGGGACGTCGCCTCAGGCAAGACCTTCTACGCCGGGGACAAGAGCCTCAAAACGGGGACCTTTGTCGGATACCAGTACATCACCGGGACGGTCGACGTGCCGGTCCGCATCAGCTCGGAGCGCGCCTACCTCTACCCGCCGTTTTCGCCGAAAATCTTCATCGGCAAGGTGCTGAGCGGCGGGCACGACGGCGGCGGCATCGTCAACATGCAGGCGCCTTTTTCGTTCAAGCTGTCGTACCAGAGGGGCGACTGGCAGAGCGGAGAGGACGCATACAGCGTCGTGTTTTACAGCGACGGAAGCATCGGCGTCAGCGTCGTGTATGACGGAAGTGCGGAAGAGGCGAACATGCAGTATATCATTCTGGGGTAAGGAGGAAGCGCATGAAAACAATGGTCATTTACGAGGAGAGCGGCCGGGTGCTGCTGAGCCGGTCGGGGGGAACCATGCCCGAAAAGGTGGAGCTGCTGGTGGCCGACGTGCCGGAAGGGCAGTATGTCCAGTCGGTCAACGCGGAAACCGGAGAGCCGGTGCTGGCGGCGCTGCCGCCGACAGAGGCGCAGCGGCTCTCGGAGCTGGAAGCGCAGATGGCGGCACTGACCGGAACGGAGGAATGAGAAATGACAAACGAGCAGAAAATCGAACGCGCGAGACAGATGCGCAAAGCGGCGATGATTGCCGCGGAGGGCTATCCCGACGAACAGGCGGCGGAGGTGCCGACCCTCTATCCCGCGTGGGAGGCGGGCATTGCCGTCGACGTGGACGGCCGGTACTACTACGAGGCCGACGGCAAGCTGTACAAGTGCCGTCAGGCGCACACCACGCAGGCGGACTGGACGCCGGACAAGACCCCGGCGATGTGGGCGGTCATCGACGTGACCCACGCGGGGACGGCGGAGGACCCGATTCCGGCTTCCCGCGGCATGGATTACGTCTACGGGAAGTACTACCGCGACCCGGAAGACGGCAAGACCTACCTCTGCAAGCGGGAGGGCGAGGAAGAAGGCGGGACCATCAACCTCCAATACCTGCCGCATGAGGTGGTTGGGCAGTATTTTGAGGAGGCGGTTTAGGCGGTGCATTCGGGCTGAGAAAATTTGTGGGGAAATGGTCCGCGCGGGCTTTCAACCCGACGTTTTCCGGCATTTTCAATGCGCCGCAGGCGGCCGCATATCATAGGGAGGGGCAGAAATGAAGGAAAAACTTGCGAGGCTGTTGCAGATTCGAAATCTGGTCGCGCTGATTTTGACAGCGGTTTTTTCGGTGTTGGCCTTGACAGAACGGGTGGACCCGGAGAAGTTCATCATGATCTTCGCGACAGTTGCGGCCTTTTATTTTGGCGCGCCGGATCGGGATGAACGATGATGGAGGAGATTCTGCGCGCTGCTTTGGGACAGGGACTTTACGCGGCGATGTTTGTCGCACTGCTTTTCTGGGTACTGAAGAAGAACGAGGAGCGGGAACGGTCGCTGCACAGGCTGTTACAGGAGCAGACGGCTGTCCTGCAGGAAATTTCCCGCAGACTGCTCTCACTCGACACGCGGTTTTCGCGGGCCGAAATTTACTGGGAAAAGGGGGTGGCTTCATATGGAGAAGAAAGGCATCGACGTTTCCAAATGGCAGGGGACGATCGACTGGAACCAGGTTCGACAGTCTGGAATCGAATTTGCAATGATCCGGGCGGCGACCGGCCTCACATCGGATCCGAACTGTGAGGCAAATCTGAAAGGCGCGGAGGGCGCGGGGCTGCCGGTGGGGCTGTATCTGTACAGCTACGCACTGGACGTGGCACAGGCGGAGAAAGAGGCGGATTTTCTGCTCCAGACGGCGGAAGGACACAAAATCAGTTATCCGATGGCCATTGACATGGAGGACAAAAGCCAGCAGCAGCTCACCAATGCACAGCGGACTGAAATTGCACTGGCGTTTGCTTCAAAAATTCGGGAAGCGGGCTTTGTCCCCATGCTTTATGCGTCCAAATACTGGCTGGAGAACCTCTTTGACCGCGGCAGGCTGGGAAACGTGGAGATCTGGGTTGCGCAGTGGGGAGGTCAGAACAGCTACAACGGCAGCTACGGGATGTGGCAATACTCGAACACCGGAAAGGTCAGGGGAATCGGAGGCAATGTGGATCTCGACTGCGCCTGTAAGGACTATCCGGCCATGATGGCCGGAGAAGGATGGGTGCGGCGGGGAAGCAGGTGGTATTATGGCAACTGCCGCGATACCTGGAAAAAAATTGACGGGCGTTGGTACTGGTTCGAGCCGGACGGTATGGCGGCGACCGGCATACAGGAGGTCGGCGGCAAGTGGTACGTGTTTGCAGACAAGAGTATCGGGCCGGTCAAGGAGTGCCAGTGCATTTACACTGACAGAGATGGCGCAATCGTGTAGAATGGAAAAGCCGGAGAGTCCATCTCCGGCTTTTGCAGAATTTTTGCAGGAATTGTAGGTTTGTCAAACATATTGGACGGTGAATTCTGCGGGAGAAAGCCAGCCGAGGGGTCTCATGGGGAAGTTGTTGGAGCGGCGGTTGTGGACGGCGAGCTGCTTTGCGAAGTCATCCAGGGAATAAAAGCTGTGGCAGGAATAGAAGCGCTTCTGGTCCTCGCGGTGGCTGCGCTCCACCTTTCCGTTGTGGCGCGGGGTGTAGGGGCGGATGAGCTTGTGGCAGATGCCTAGCGAGGCAGCGGTGGCCTCAAACAGGGTAGGCAGATCCCGCTTACTGTTGGAGAATCGGTTGGTAAACTCAAAGCCATTGTCGGTCTGAACACATTCCACCCGGATGCCCCGGCGGGCATACCAGCGGACCAGCTTTTTGAGGAAGTCGGCAGAGGAGAAGGTGGACTGTTCGGGGTAGGCGGCGAGGAAACGCAGGCGGGTGAACTCATCTATGGCGGTGTACTGGAACAGGCGCAGCTCCGGATCGGCGATGCAGCGGTGAGGCACCACCTTTACATCCACCTGGACACGCTGGCCGGGATAAGTCATCTGCTCATAGGGCTTGGGCTTGTAGGCTGGCTTCTTCTCTGCCTGCGGAAACAGGCCCAGCTTCCTCATGACCCGGAACAGGCTCTCCGGGCGGCGGGTATAACCTCGTTTCCGCAGTCGGTGCCACAGCTCCACCATGCCCAGATTCGGATTGCGGCGGCGCAGGTCCCGGATCAGCTTCAGCTCCGCCTCTGTGTGCTGGTTGGGGTGGTGATGCGGCCGCCGGGACTGACAGGCCAGGGACTGTACGCTCCCGTCCCAGCG
>CALXIG010000216.1 GCA_944388305.1 uncultured Clostridia bacterium | reverse complement strand
CTCGTCAAGCAGGGCGGTCCGCTCCGTTTCCGCCGCAGTTTTCCCAAAGTCAATCCGGACAAGGGCGCCGCCTTCCTCGAAGAGAGTCAGTCCCCCGATTGGCGTCTCCAGATATCCTGTGTTCATCCTCATTCCCCCTTCTCAAAATTCGGCGGCTGCGCGCCTTTCCTTTCGATTGTACTGCATTCCGTCAAAAAGCGAAAGTATTTTTCGAAAAAATGTTCGAAAACTCTTGCGTTTTCCAGACAATCATGATATAATGCAGATAGAACATTTGTTTAACCGCTTTCAGAAAGGATCTTGACGATGGAAAATCTGTTTCGGGTATTGTTAATTCTGGGGCTGGAGCTGTATGGAAGCGGCGCGGTTTTTTTCCGCGCGCTCGAGTATATAGAAGGACGGCGGTTCCGGCGGCGCTGGGCCGTCCGGCTTGCTGCCATCCCGGCAAGCGGCCTTCTCACCCTTCTGACCTGCTGGATGATGCGGGGGCTCTCCTGTTTTTCCGCCCATCCGGCTGCCGAGGCGGCAGCCAGTCTATTTGTCGCGGCCATGCTTGCCTCCGCTTTCTCCGCGGTGCGTCCTCTTCTCCTCCGGCGGGGGAAAATGAGACGTCCCCTGCGGAAAAGGGAACACCCGCCCTGCCTGCTCATGCGGGAGCAGGTAAGGCGGGCCGGCTGATTACTTGCCCCAGTACTTCTTGTCGCAGAAGAATTCGAGAATCTCGTCGTCAGGTCCCTTGACAAAGGCGATACGGACCGGGAAAACCGGGTCCGACTGGATATCGACGTCCTTGGGCGGATCGACGGACTTGGCGCCCGCCTTCAGCGCCGCCTCATAGGCGGCATCGGGATCGGAGGTGGCGATTGCGAGGTGCAGGAAACGGACGTTTGCCTGCTCCGCGTCCTCGCCGCGTGCAAAGATTTCCAACAGGTTGCCGCCGCCGAAATCGACCATCGCGATGCGGCCCTTGCCTTCTCCCCAGCCACGGACATAGGTGCACCCCAGTCCCTCGATGTAAAACTTGAGACTCCGCTCAAAATCCGAAGAAATCAGGGCGAGATGGTGAAAGCCCGCGCCCGGAATCACTTGATTTTCCATAACAATACTCCTTCCATTATGCGGTTATTTTTATCTTACCGCATAACGGAAGGATTGTAAATGCTTTTCCGAAAAAAGCTGCATCAAAATGCAATTTTTGTAAATTTCCCCTATAAAAATATCTTATGAATTGTCGATCACGTCGTTTCGTTTGAAGAAAAACGAGATGCACCAGAGCGCGGCGATCCCCACGATGGCGAAAATAATCCGGCTGAAGGTCGCCCCCTGCCCGCCAAAGAGCGCGCCGACGAGGTCGTAGCCGAAAATTCCGATCGAACCCCAGTTTATGCCTCCGATAATGACGAGCGCAAGCGCAATTTTATCCAACATTCGAACTCCTCCTTTGAATTTCAGAGTTTATTTACATTTTAGGCGCCGATAATAGTATGGAACCTATTTTCATTTTTATTCGTTTGTGGTATGATATATAGGAATCTATCATTTTTGAGAATTCAGGAGGATATCAGGAAATGAAACCAGAAGCATGGATGATCGCCGGCATCGCCGCGGCAGTTTTGGTGCTCGCGCTGATTCTGGCCCGGGTAATTTTTGTGTGGAACGAGCGCCGGCGCGGGGTCGACGGCGTCAACCGGACGGGGCGGCTGCTGAAACGGTTCGCGGGAATCCGGCGTTTTCAGGTGCTCAGCGGTCTTTCTTTCCCGCTGCGCGGAAAAATGGTGCCGGTTGACCACATCCTGATCGGCTTTTTCGGAATCATGCTGGTCACCGTCCGCAGCGCAAAAGGCGCCATTTACGGCGGCGGCCGGGATAAGAACTGGGTGCGGGTCGTCACCAAAAACGAGCAGGAAAAGCGCGGCACCTTCGCAAACCCCATTCCTGAAAATCAGGAAGCGCTGGAAGCAGTGCGTCAGGTGCTGCTGGACCACAAGGTTTACAAGGTTTCGATTGAAAATTACATCGTTTTTGCCAACAAAAAGGCCGTCCTCAACATCGAACGCGGCCTGCCCGTCATGACTTTGCCGCAGTTTAAAAAGCTGCTGAAGCGCTCCAAGTACTCCGGCGACGGCGACACCGATGTCGAACAGGTGGCAAAACTGCTGCGCGAAGCGGCGCAGCAACGCGCCTGAAATCAGCAAAACAGAAATCCGGCCCTGCCATGAACGGCGGAGGCCGGATTTTTTACATTATTCGCCGGAGTCTCCCTTCCCGGACGGCGGGTCGATCAGCTGGTCGAAGGTTGTTTCGGCGAGACGGCTGCGGACTGTTTCAGAAATTTCGCCGAAGATCCGCTGGACTTTGCAGCAGCCGCCGCCCCCCTGAGAACAGACCGCCGCCGGCTCAAGACAGCGGCTGAGGCAGTAGGTTCCCTCTGTCACCTCCATCACGTCGGCGAGGGAAATTTCGCGCGGCAGCCGGGCCGCCTCATAACCGCCGGCCGCACCCTTGTAGGAGCGCACCAGTCCTGCCGCAACCAGCTTGCGGAGGATTTTGAGCGAAAAGCGCAGGGTGACGCCGGTATTTTCCGCGATGGTGCGGGCGTCCGTCCTTCCTTCGTGCTGAAGCAGGTAGAGAATGATGCGAATCGCGTAATCCGATTCCAGTGTAATGTGCATGGATACCGTCCTTTCTGGGATCAGTCAAGGAAATCCTTGAGCTTTTTGCTGCGGCTGGGATGGCGCAGCTTCCGCAGCGCTTTGGCCTCAATCTGGCGGATGCGCTCGCGGGTGACGTTAAATTCCTTTCCGACCTCTTCCAGCGTCCGGCTGCGGCCATCCTCCAGGCCAAAGCGCAGCCGCAGGACTTTTTCCTCGCGGGGCGTGAGGGTGCTCAGCACGCCGCTCAGCTGCTCCTTCAGCAGGGTGTGGGAAGCAGCGTCCGCCGGAGACGGCGCCTCGTCATCCTGAATAAAATCTCCCAGGTGGCTGTCCTCCTCTTCGCCGATCGGCGTTTCGAGGGAAACCGGCTCCTGCGCAACACGCAGGATCTCCCGCACCTTGTCCACCGACATCTCCAGTTCCTTCGCGATATCCTCGGCGCTCGGCTCGTGGCCGTTCTGGTGCAGAAGCTGCGAGCTGACCTTTTTCACCTTGTTGATGGTCTCCACCATGTGAACCGGGATACGGATGGTCCGCGCCTGGTCGGCGATGGCGCGGGTGATGGCCTGCCGGATCCACCAGGTCGCGTAGGTGGAGAATTTGAAGCCTTTGGTGTGATCAAATTTCTCCACCGCCTTGATGAGGCCGAGATTGCCTTCCTGGATCAGGTCCAGAAACTGCATTCCACGGCCGACATACCGCTTCGCGATGCTGACGACCAACCGGAGGTTGGCCTCGCTCAGCCGCTTGCGGGCACTGATGTCGCCAGCCGCCATCCGCTCGGAGAGCTCCTGCTCCTCCTCGTTGGACAGCAGCGGCACCCGGCCGATCTCCTTCAGATACACCTTGACCGGGTCATCGATATTGACGCCGTCGGCGGTAAAGAAGGAATCGTCCTCCACGTCCTCCAGGACATCGTCCAGATCGAGGTCGAGGTCCTGCTCGGGATTGTAGTCTTCAATAATCTCAATATTCAGGCTTTCCAGAGAATCATAAAGCTTGTCCATCTGTTCGACGTCAAAGTCCATGTCCTCCAGAGCGTCGGTAATTTCCTTGGTTGTAAGCTTGCCTTTCTGCTTCCCCTGTTCCATCAGATCGGTAACGGCACTCTTTTTGTCTCCCATAGCAATTCTCCTTTGTATTTATCTGCTGCCTGCGCCATCCGGTTCTTTCTTTTTCCGGCGCAGGCGCTCCACCACATTTAACAGGGCGTCGCCGGAAAGCTCTCCGGCGTGCTGGCTGGGGTTTTGCAGCGGGGCGTCCCGCAGCGTCCGGATATAATCCTCCAGCACCTGTTCGCTCATCGGCATATCCCGGTTGACGATCTCGGAAAGGCGGCCCATCTGCTCCGGGCTGAGCGTTTCCGCAAAATCGGACAGCGCCGGCGTTCCGCCCGCCTGTATCAGTTCGGACATCTTCCTGAAAAGCGCGCGGTTGAAGTCGGTGACAAAGTCCCCTTCTCCGATCTGCGCCAGGATTTTGCCGAGATGGTCGGGATTCTTAAACAGGAAGCCGAGAATCCCCTCTTCGGCGAGAGAGGCGCGCAGATTGGCCGCCCGCTGGGGGTTGACCCGGTCGCCATAAAGACTCCGCGAGGAGGCGATGCTGTCCCACTCCTTCTTTTTGTCCCGCCGGTAATTTTTGCGGACCTCGAATCCGATGTTGGAAAGGACCGTCTCCCGCAGGACACCGGTCTGCGAGGCCAGTTCCCCGGCAAAGACTTCCCGTTCGACCGGATTTCTGAGGGTGGCAAGGTAGCGGACCGCCTCAGTGAGGTAGCCGCTCCGGCCCTCCGGCGTCTCCAGGTCGTATTTGGCCTGGATGACCGAAAGCTGATAGGCGGTGACGCTGCCCGCATCCTCCAGCAGCAGCTTGAACCGCTGTGCGCCGAATTTTTTGAGGTACTCGTCCGGGTCCTTCGCCCCCTTCATCACGAGAATTTTAGCGGTGACGCCGGCCTCCTCAAGCAGGCCGACAGCGCGGTCGGTCGCCTTGCGCCCCGCGCCGTCGGAATCGTAGGCGATGACCACTTCCTTCGTGTATCCCGCGATGAGCCGCGCCTGCTCGGCGGTAAGGGCGGTGCCGAGGGTCGCGACGACATTTTCAAAACCTGCCTGATTGACGGCAATGACGTCCATATACCCTTCGGCGAGGATGAGCCGCTTTTCCGCGTGATTTTTGGCAAAATTCAGGCTGAAGAGATTGCGGCTCTTCTTAAAGACCGGGGTATCGTTGGTGTTGAGGTACTTCGGCTTGCTGTCGTCCAGGACCCGCCCGCCAAAGCCGATGACATTTTTTCGCAGGTCGATGATCGGAAAGATCACCCGGTTGCGGAAGGCGTCGTAGTAACTTCCCTCCCGCCCGCGGTTGACCACGCCGGCGTCGGCCATCTGTTCGGTGGAAAAGCCCTGGCTGCGCAGGTAGTTCCGCAGCGTATCCCCACCGGGCGGCGCATAACCGAGGCCGTATTTGACCATTGTCTGCGGCGTCAGGCCCCGTCCCGCGAAATAAGCGTACCCCTCCCGCCCCTCGGGCGAGCGCAGGATCTGATGATAAAACCGGGCAGTCAGCCGGTTGATCTCCAAAATCACCGGCTTGATGCGGGAGAGCCGGTCTTCGGCCGGACCTTCCGGCACCGTCATTCCCACGCGCTGCGCGAGCAGCTTGACCGCCTCGACGTAATCCAGATTCTCGATCCGCATGATGAAGGAGATGACGTCTCCCCCCGCCCCGCAGCCGAAACAGTAGAAGGACTGGGTATCCCCGTACACGACCATCGATGGCGTCTTTTCGGAGTGAAACGGGCAAAGCCCCACCTGATTGCGGCCCTGCCGCTTCAGCTTGACATAGGAAGAGACCGTCGTCTCGATGTCACAGCTCATCCGCAGGTTTTCAATAAAGCTCTTCGGGATCGCCATTCTCTTCCTCCTCTCTCACTCCTTGGTCCAGAAGCGCGGCACAAACAGCTCTTCGTAGAGGTCCACCGCGTACTGGTCGGTCATGCCGGCGATGTAGTCG
>CALXIG010000215.1 GCA_944388305.1 uncultured Clostridia bacterium | reverse complement strand
GGGAGCGGCGGACATGACCCTCACCGACGACAACTTCGCCACCATTGTAGACGCCGTCCGGGAAGGCCGGGGCATCTACGCCAACATCAAAAAGGTGGTCGGGTTCCTGCTGGGCACCAATATCGGCGAGGTGCTGACCGTATTCTTCGCCATGCTGCTGTGGCGGAAGACACCGCTTCTGTCGATGCAGCTTTTGTGGATTAACCTGGTCACCGACTCGCTGCCCGCCATCGCCTTGGGCATGGAGGCGGTGGAAAAGGACGTCATGGACCGGAAGCCCAAGCCCAAAGACGAGGGCATCTTCGCCCACGGTTTGGGCGTGCGGGTGGTGCTGCAGGGCGCGATGTTCGCCATTCTGACCCTCATCGGCTTTGTGGTCGGGCAGAATGTCACCGGCACACTGGAGGGCGGTCAGACAATGGCGTTCATGGTGCTGGCCCTTTCCCAGATCGTGCAGGCGTTCAACATGCGCTCGGAACACTCCCTGTTTAAGATCGGGCCGTTTACCAACCACAAGCTCAACTGGGCGGCGCTGGTTTCCCTGGCCATGGTCTGTCTGGTGCTGTTCACCCCCGTGGGCATTGCTTTCGGCCTGATTACCCTGCCCTGGCAGCTTTACCTGCTGGGCCTGGGCCTCATCCTTGTGCCGCTCGCAGTAATGGAAATCGCCAAAGCGGCCGGCCTCATCCGGCACCATCATAAAGGTTGACAAACAGGCGGAGCCTTTCCCCGAAAAAAGGGAAAGGCTTCGTCCTTTCAGCGAAAATGCAGCTTTTTGCGGTCCTTTGTGACTTCGTCACAGAAACCGGTGGAAAAAACAGGTATACTGAAACTACCGAAACAAAAAGGAGGACACAAAAATGTCTGTTTTAAAAGTGAATCAGCAGAATTTTCGTCAGGTGACGGAGAGCAGCAAGCCTGTTTTGCTGGATTTTTACGCCGACTGGTGCGGCCCCTGCCGGATGGTCTCCCCTCTTGTGGATGAAATTGCCGGGGAGAACCCGCAGTATCTGGTGGGAAAGATCAACGTAGATGAGGAGCCGGCGCTCGCGCAGGCGTTCGGCGTCGCCAGCATCCCCACGCTGGTGGTCCTCCGGAACGGGAAGGTCGCCGCAAAGTCGGTTGGCGCCCGGCCGAAAGCCCAGATTCTCGCCATGTTACGGAGCGAGCAGGCGTAACCGTTTTTTGTCGAGCAGCCGGATTCCCCCGCGGGAAACCTCGACCATTCCCTCGGTCGCGAAGTATTTGAGCATTCTGGAGACCACCTCGCGCGCGGACCCCATATAGCGGGCGATCTGCTCATGGGTCAGCGCAAGAGCATCCGACCCGGTGCGGGCGGCTTCGTCCAGGAGGAAAATGGCGAGCCGCTGGTCCATGCGCAGGAACAGGATCTGCTGCATCACCCACATCACGTCAGAAAAGCGCCGGACCGCCGTCTCCAGGGCGAAAATTTTGACCGCGGGATTGCGCTCGGAGAGCGCGGCAAAGGCGGGACCGCCGATGACGCAGCACTCGCTGTCCTCCTCCGCGTCGACCAGGACGTCGAAGGTGATGGCCTGTAACACACAGGAGGCGGAGAGCATGCACAGATCCCCCGGGTACAGGCGGTAAAGGGTGATATCCTTCCCCTCCTCGGACAGGATGTGGAGCCGCAGGCATCCGGTCCGCACCAGAAAGACGCCGGAGCATCCGCTTCCGTCGTGAACGGACGCGCCTCTGGGATAGGCCGCCATTGCGGCGCTGCGGCAGAGCTCTTCCCGCTCCGCCGCGGAAATTTTTCCCCAAAAAGGCAGCATTTTCCGGAAAACCGGCTCAAATTGTTCGTACATCATCAAAACTCCTTTCAGGAAAAGAGGTCTTGGATATGAAAACCATCATCATCGGCGGTGTTGCGGGCGGCGCGTCGGCGGCTGCCCGTCTGAGACGGCTGGACGAGGGGGCGGAAATCATTCTGCTGGAGCGCGGGGAGCATATCTCCTTCGCCAACTGCGGACTCCCGTACTACATCGGCGGCAGCATCGCCGACCGCAGGCAGCTGACCCTGCAAACGCCGGAGAGTTTCCGCGCGCGGTTCCGGGTCGATGTCCGGGTGCTGAGCGAGGCGATCCGCATTCAGCCGGAATCCCGCACCGTGACAGTGCGGGACCTGCGCACCGGCGCGCTCTATGCAGAATCCTATGACACGCTCCTCCTCTCTCCGGGGGCGGAACCGGTCCTCCCGGACATCGAGGGAATCGACAGCAAAAATGTCTTTACGCTGCGCAACATTCCCGACACACTGCGGATCAAAAGCTTCCTCGAGCGGGAACATCCCCGCACCGCCGCGGTGGTGGGCGGCGGCTATATCGGGGTGGAAATGGCGGAAAACCTGACGGAGGCAGGGCTTGAGGTCTCGATCGTCGAACTTTCCGACCACCTGATCGCCCCGCTCGATTTCGACATGGCGGCCGACGTGCACCGCTACCTCAAGAGCAGGGGCGTGCGGCTTCTGCTGAACAACGGTCTGAAGGCTGTCCGCGGCCGGGAGCTGCAACTGGAGCATGGGGAGCTGGAGGCGGATCTGGTGATTCTGTCGGTGGGCGTCCGCCCGGAGACCGCCCTGGCGCGGGACTGCGGGATAGCGCTGAATTCCCGCGGCAGCATCCTGGTCAACAGCCGGATGCAGACCAGCCTGCCCGGCATTTACGCGGTCGGCGACGCGGTCGAAGTACAGAACTTTGTGACAAAGGCGCCCGCCTTTCTGCCGCTGGCCGGACCGGCCAACAAACAGGGCCGCATCGCGGCGGACAACATCGCGGGCATACCCTCCGAATACGCCGGCACGCAGGGGTCCTCCATCCTGAAGGTGTTTAATATGACGGTGGCGGCCACCGGCCTGAATGAAAAGAGCGCAGCTGCGGCGGGCATCGACTGCGGCAAGACCTACCTCTATTCCGCCTCCCACGCGGGCTACTATCCCGGCGGCACCAACATGTCGGTAAAAGCGCTGTGGGACAAACAGACCCTCCGGCTCATCGGCGCGCAGATCACCGGCTTTGACGGGGTGGATAAGCGCATGGACGTGCTGGCGTCTGCCATCCGCTTCGGCGCAAAGGTCACTGATCTGGCGGAGCTGGAGCTGTGCTACGCGCCGCCCTTCGGCAGCGCGAAGGACCCGGTCAACATGCTGGGGTTTGTGGCGGAAAATGTCGTTTCCGGCAAAGTGAAGCAGTTCTTCTGGCACGATGTGGAAGCGCTCCCCCGCGACGGCAGCGTGACCCTGCTCGACGTCCGCACCGACGCGGAACGCGCAAACGGCTGGATCGAGGGCTTTTCTCACATTCCGCTGGACTCCCTGCGGGAGCGGCTGGAGGAAATTCCGCGCGGCAAGCCGGTGTACGTCCACTGCCACAGCGGGCTGCGCTCCTATATCGCCTGCCGGATTCTCGCCGGAAACGGGTACGACTGCTACAACCTGGCCGGCGGATGGCGGCTTTACGAGGCGGTTGTCAACGAGCGCGCCGTCCCCGAATACAGCTGTCTGAAATAACCGCCGCTTTTATTATACACCTGTTGAGAAAAATGGCAAAGGGGCCTTCCCGCTTTGCCGCTGCAAAAAAGGCGCACACAGGAACATTCCTGCGTGCGCCTTTGCTCGTATAGACGGAGTTGGAGGCTCCTGCCCCGTCAGCCGCGGGCCGGATAAAAGCTGCTGCGGTAGGCTTCGTCATAGACCGCGAGGATGTCCTGCGGCGAAATATTGCCCATAATGTTGTGGACCGGGGCGAAGACATAGCCGCCACCGGGCTTAAACGCCGCCACGCACTCCCGCACGTTTTCACGCACCGCTTTCTCCGGCTGGAACCCCAGCACCCGCTGGGTGTCGACGCCGCCGCCCCAGAAGGCGATTTTCCCGCCGTATTTCCGTTTGAGCGCGCGCGGCTCCATACCGGCCGCGGAGATCTGGACAGGGTTGAGAATGTCGACACCGGCCTCAACGAGAAGGGGAATCAGCGGTTCGATCGTCCCGCAGCTGTGCAGAAAGACCTTCATGTCCGAATTGCGGTGAAAAAAACCGCAGAATTCCTTCAGAAAGGGAAGCACAACCCTTTCGAACGATTCCGGACGGCACATGGGGGCGGTCTGGCAGCCCAGGTCGCCGGAGAGGCAGACCGCGCCGATCCGCCCCCGGGATTCCCGAATCAGCCTCCCCGCCCGCTCGAGCTGACGCGCCAGCAGCTGCGCATTTTCCTCCGCCAGTTTCTCCGGCTCGGTAATCATCCGGCAGAAGTATTCCACATCCTGGCTGTAGAAGGGGGAGAAGCCCTTAAAGGCGGTGAAATAGTCCGTCTCCTTCTCGATGCGTTCCGCCTCTCTCATGTAGGCGGAGAAGACAGGTTCCTCCCAGAGGTCGGAAAAGGTGATCCAGTCCCCATCGAAGAAATACCCGTCCGGCGGCATTCGCATGGCCTGCCCGTTTTTCCACACGGTCCACCCACCCCGCTGATCCCGTTCGGGGGAAAACCCCTCCGGCACGTGAAAGCGGTACTTTCCCCGCGGATTCCACACCGGCAGGTCCGCCTTTCCCGGATTCAGCAGAATGCAGTCGCAGTGCAGCCGCTTCAAAATATCCTCCTGCACCCACGGCAGGACCTGCACGCACTCGCAGAGCTCCACCTCATCCAGAGGCAGTCCCAGATATTCCCGCAGGTCCCAATAGGCGAAAGCCGAGATGCCGCTGGCGGTATACATTCCCAGGTCGATCGGCATCCGGTCCGGCTGCCGGTGGCAGAGCGCTTCCGTCACCCGCTGCCGCGGCGTCATGGTTTCCCGGATGTTCATGGCAGTTTCTCCGTTTCCGCTTGTATTTTTCAGTCTTTCCGGCGCCTTTTCGTTGACATCGCGGCGAAAATTCACTATAATGAAGTCAGCTGCGTCAGGCCATGGTCCGCAGCATGGGCAGCGTGACCTCGCACTGGTCAAACGGCTCGCCCTGTTGGTAGTGCTTCAGCTGCTCGATCATAAAGTCGGAGAACATCAGCACCTCCTGCTTGGAACTGCCCGCGATGTGCGGGAAGAGAAAGACGTTTTCCATCCGGAGCAGCTCGCTGTCCGGCGCGACCGGTTCCGGGTCGGTGACGTCGAGGATTGCGGTGCGCATCGGCTTCTCCTTCAGCGCGCGGATGAGGTCAGCTTCGACAACCTGCGCACCCCGCCCGGTGTTGAGGAAGCAGGCGTTGTCCTTCATCCTCGAAAACAGGCTGTAATTGAGCATTCCCACTGTCTGGGGATTGTTGGCGATGTGGCAGGAGACGGTCTGGCAGCTTTCAAAGATCTCCCCCAGCGAGTAGGTCTGCCAAATTCCCAGCGCCTTTTTCCGCTCTTCCGAGAGGAAGGGGTCATAGACCATGACCTCGACGTTGCAGTCGCGGAGCATCTGCACGACCAGGCCGCCAATGCTGCCGGCGCCCAGAATGCCGACCTTTGTCCGGTAGGTGCCGGGGTAGACCTCGGAGGTCAGCCGGTTGCCGGCGCGGTATCCGGCCGACGCATACCGGCGCAGGGCGAGAAGGGAGCCCTTATTGCCGAAGATAATGGAAGCGACGGTGAACTGCGCCACCGGGACAGCCATGATGTGGTGGCAGGTCAGAACGCGCACACCAAGCTCCAGAAACGGCCTGGCAAAGTACTGCACCGACGCCGCCGCGTAAAAGATGACTTTCAGATTGGGGAAGTACTCCTGAATCTCCTCTTTGGTGAATTCCACCATGTCCCAGGTGCAGAAGATCACCTCCACCTCCCGGAGGAAAGCGGCGTATTGCCGGAAATTTTTCTCGGTGATGACGCTGTCCGGCAGCTCGATCAGCTTTTTGATTTCAGCGGCCTGCTCCTCCCGGTAGACGTAGGAGATCCGGCCTCCCTCCTTGCAGACAAAACATCCTTTCATCATGTCAAACTCCTCTCATTATGGCAGCAGCGGCTGCATGTATGCGGCGTAAACGGGGAAGGCTTCCTCCGCTTCCGGAAGCTCCGGCACCCATTTCTTTTCCCATTCCAGCGACAGGTACCCTTCGTATCCGTCCCGTTTGAGCCATCCGAGCAGGGTGGGGATGGGGATCTCCCCCTGTCCGACCAGGCAGAGCCTGAACGGCGCGTCCGCCGTCGCACGCAGATAGTCCTTCACATGGACATGGCGGATAAACGGGCGAATCAGCTGGTAAAACGGCTCGACGCCGTCCCCGTAGGCGCGGTCGCTGTGCTCCATGTCCCACAGAATGCCGAAGTTTTTTCGATCCTTCATGGCTTCCAGAACCGGCGCAACCGCCTCGATGGTGTTGAATTCCCCGTGAATCTCCAGATAAACCTCCACATCCTTGCCGTCCGCGTAATCGCAGAGCTCCCGAAGGCCGCGGATGACCCGGACGACGGTCTCCTCGCGGGAGAACTCCGGCGGGAACCGGTCCCCGAACACCCGGATCCAGGGGATGTGCATCCGCTGGCAGACGTCGATGCTCTCCTTCCCCTGCCGGACGCTGTCTTCAAACTGCGCCGGGTCGTGAAAATTGCACGACGTCCCGAAGCCGATCAGCTTCAGGTGGTGTTCCGCTGTCAGGCGGAGGGTCTCCTCCGCATTTTCGGGCGAAAACCGTCCGATTTTTCCGGCGTCCATCTCTCCTTCCAGTCCGCGGACCTCAATGCCCGCAAAGCCCAGTCGCTCGAATTCTTCCAGAATCCTGGGGAAATCCCAGTTCGGGCATCCCAGTGTGGTGGCCGAAAGCTTCATTACGCATCATCCTCCGTTTTTCTGTCATTTGGAGAAGGAGTCTTCCATATTGTCCGCAGCCGTTTCCCGGACCGTTTTCACATATCTGGAAGACGCGATCAATTCCTTCAATTTCCGCTCAAATTCGTCGCCGCAGGCGGCGATTTCCACCGGATGCTGGTCAAAGTGGGACATCATGATCCCGTTGGCGATCTCCACCGAATTGAGGCCTTCCCGTCCGTCCGCGATGAGCGGGCAGTCCTCCCCGAGCGCGCGCCGGACAAAGCGGTCGATGACAACCTTATGCCCGCTGGGCGCATCGCTCGCATAGGGGACCTCCTCCTCGTGTGTCCGGATGTGGTCGAAGAGCTGGTCCGAAACCTCAATCAGCTTGAGCATGGACATTTCGTTTTTCCACAGGGTCAGGCGGTTGTCCTCATAGACCAGCTTACCGTTTTCGCCTGCGATTTCCAGGCGGTTGGTGCCGGGGGATTCCGCAGTGGTGACGATCAGGTTTCCGATCATGCCGTTTTCGTGGATCAGGCAGGCGCTGACCTCATCCTCAACCTCAATATCGTGATATTTTCCGATCGCCGCGTAGGCGCTGATGGTTTTCGGCACGCCGAACAACCACTGGTACATATCCAGCGTGTGCGGGCACTGGTTGGTCAGAATGCCGCCGCCTTCTCCGGCCCAGGTTGCCCGCCAGCCACCGCTGTTGTAGTAGAACTGAGAGCGGAAGCGGGTCGTGTCGATCCAGGTCACCCGGGTAAGCCGCCCCAGCAGGCCGCTGTCCAGGATCTCTTTGATTTTTCTGTAGTGAGGAAGGGTGCGCTCCTGGAACATGATGCCGAAGACCAGGCTCGGGTTCTTTTTCAGCGCATCCTCATAGGCGCGGATGGACTTCAGCGCGTCGTTGATGTGGACGGCCAGCGGTTTCTCGCAGAGCACGTGCAGGCCGCGATGAAATGCCTCCACCGAGATGGTGGTGTGGTCGTAGTGCGGCACCGCGATCTGAATGGCCTCGAGTCCTGCGCGCTCCATCATGTCGGTGCTGTCGTAGTAGGCGGTGGTGTGCGCCTCTTTTGCAAAACGGTCCGCCTTCTCATGCACGATATCGCAGACGCCCACCAGCTCCACGTTTTCCATCTGCATGAGGTTTTTGACGTGGACAGACCCCATATTTCCCAGGCCGACCAACCCGAGCTTCAGTTTCTTTCCCATGGAAATCCTCCTTTTTGCTGCTGCATGAACCGGCTTCACCCAGCGGGCCGGACCATGCTCCCGTTTCTATCTTACCGCAAACAATGCCGGAAATATATGGAGAAACCGAACTGATTTTAGCATTTTTCGCATATTTTTTCGCGCAGTCCGCGAAACCCGCGGCAAATTTCTGGAAAGGACGCCGGTACCCATGCTTCTCACCATTCGCAGCATTCAGCTCAATCATCAGCACAAAAAGACGGAGGTCATCGACTACCCGAACGGCCGCAGTCACGGCATCCTGATGCAGTTCACCTCCGGGGCCCGCATTCTCACAGAGGAGGGGCTGACGGACGTCTGTCCCGGGGCGTGCATCCTGACCTTTTCCCACACACCGGCCTTCCTCTCAACGCCGGAAAGCAGCGCGGAGGGCTTTGCCAACAGCTACATTGTATTCGACGAGGAGGAACCGTTTCGCCAGGCGGTCCGGCTGTACGGGGTGCCGCACAACCGGGTGATTCACGAGACGGATTTTGGCAGCGTCTCCTCCCTCTTCAGCAAAATTTACATGGAAAACGCGCTGGCGCTCCCAATGTACCGCGAGCAGACCGATCTGCTGCTGCGGGAACTGCTGCTGGAGCTGGGCAGGTCGGCCGCCGGGCAGGGAGGCGGCGCAAAGCTTCCGCGGGGCAGGGCGTTCATCAGTGCCCTGCGATGGGTGGGCCGGGAGATGTATCTGAATCTGCTGGAATACCGGACCGTCCAGAGCATGGCCGGCGCCGTCAGCATATCCGCCGGGTATTTCCGCAGCGTGTATAAAGCCGTGTTCGGGGTCAGCCCCAAACAGGACATCCAACGCGCGCGGACTGAAAAGGCAAAATCCCTGCTTGCGCTCACCGACAAATCCTTCTCCCAGATTGCGGCGCTCTGCGGCTTTGAGAACGAAAATTATTTTTCCCGTTCCTTCAAATCGCAGGTCCGCCTCACGCCGTCGGCCTACCGCAGGCAGTACTCTCTTCTCCCGCCTCCCTCGGCCGGATGACAAAAAGTCAGCGCTTCCGGTTTCTCCATTTCAGCAGCAGGGCGGAATTGAGGATCACCAACACCGAGCCGGCGTTGTGCACCAGCGCGCCGACAACCGGATTCAGGACGCCGGGAAAGGCGAGGGCAATCGCGACAAAGTTGAGCGTCATGGAAAAGGTGAGATTCCACTTGATGGTCCGCATCATCCGCCGGGAAAGAGCCAGCAGATGGGGCAGCTCCTTCACCTCGTCATCCACGAGGGCGATATCGGCGGCGTCGACGGCGATGTCGCTTCCGACGCCGCCCATGGCGATGCCGACATTCGCCTTTTTCAGCGCGGGCGCGTCGTTGATTCCGTCGCCGATCATGCAGACCGCCTCACCGTCCTGCTGGCAGCGGCTGATAAAATCCAGCTTGTCCTCCGGCAGGCAGTTTGCGCGAACCTCGCGGATGCGAAGCTCAGCCGCAATGGTGCGGGCGGCGTTTTCGTGGTCGCCGGTCAGCAGCACCGGCTGCACCCCGAGCGCCTGGATCGCGGCGATGGTCGAGGCGCTCTCCTCCCGCAGGGTGTCGGCGAGGACGAGATAGCCCGCCAGCAGCCGGTCTACCGCGACATAGATCACGGTGCGGCCCTTTTGCAGCTCCTGCTCTGCCTCCGCGCGGAGCCCGGCCGGAATTTCCACCGCCTGCTCCTCAAGCATCTGGCTGCTGCCCGCCAGCACGGTCCTGCCGCCCACATCAGCGGAAACGCCCCTGCCGGGAAGCATCCGGAAATCCGCACAGGGCGCAACACCGGTTCCAGCGCTCTGCCGGTAACAGCGCAGAACCGCCTTCCCCAGCGGGTGCTCGGAGAGCTGCTCGGCGGAAGCGGCCAGCGCGTAGACCTCCGCCTCCGAAAAGCCGGAGGCGCTCCGCACCGCCGTCACCTGCGGCGTGCCGCAGGTCAGGGTGCCCGTTTTGTCGAAGGTGATCCTGGACACCTTCGACAGCCGCTCCAGCGCATCACCTTCCCGCACCAGAAAGCCGTGCCGGGTCGCATTGCCGATGGCTGCCATGATGGCCGTCGGCGTGGCCAGCACCAGCGCGCAGGGGCAGAAGACCACCAGAATGGTGACGGCGCGGATGATTTCGCCCGAGATCAGCCAGGTCAGGACTGCGGCGCTCAGGGCGATGACGACCACCCAGGTCGCCCACCGGTCCGCCAGGCTGACAATTTTGGCCTTGCCCGCGTCAGCGGACTGCACCAGCCGGATCATGCGCTGAATGGAGCTGTCCTCACCGACTTTGGCGGCCCGCATCTCGAAAGCGCCGAACTGATTGACGGTGCCGCTGGAAACCTCGTCCCCCGCGCTTTTATCGACGGGCAGGGACTCCCCGGTCATAACCGCCTGATTGATGGAGGTCTGCCCAGACAGAATCACGCCGTCCACCGGGACTGTCTCTCCCGGCAGTACGCGGAGAATATCGCCGATCTGCACCTGCCCGGCGGGGACAACGCACTCGCCCCCGTCCCGGAGCACCCGCGCGGTCTGCGGGGTCAGGTGGACCAGTTTTTCGATGCCTGCCCGCGCTTTCGCCACCGTCAGATCCTCGAGCAGAGCGCCGAGCTGCATGATAAACGCGACCTCGCCCGCGGCGAAGTCCTCGCCGATGCAGACCGAGGCGATCAGAGCGATTGACACCAGCACGTCCGCCTTGATGTCGAAGCGGGTAATCAGGCCGATCAGCGCCTCCAGCACGATGGGGATTCCGCAGAGCACAATGGCGATCCAGGCCGCGTCAAACGGCAGCGGGAGAAGGTCAAAAATGCTGGCGAGCAGGGCGGCGCCGGAGATGGCGAGAAGGCAGATGTCCTTTTTTACTCCGCCCAGCTCCAGCAGCTGTTCCAGTTTGGTCACAAATGATCTCATAAGCAGCCTCCTTTTTATACCTCTGGGGGTATATGTATATTATACCCCGTACGGGTTCTGGCTGTCAATACAAAAAAGAAAAGGACAGCCTTCAAAAAGCTGCCCTTTTGCCGCAGATTACTGCATATTTGCGAAGCGCTCCACCGCTTTGGTGAATTTTTCGATCGTTTTTTCCGCGTCGCCGTGTTCCAGGCCGTCTCTGACACAGTGCTTGATGTGCCCTTCCAAAACGACCTGGCCAACCCTGTTCAGGGCGGACTTCGCCGCGTTGATCTGAGAGAGGACATCCTCGCAGGGGACGTCCTCATCCACCATCCGGTCGATCGCCTGGACCTGCCCGATAATTTTTTTCAGACGGCGGTGCAGGTTGTCCGCGTCCATACACTGTTTCATTTCGGTTCCTCCAGTTTCCGGCGGGTTAGCGTGTGCGGGAAGAGGTCCTGATCTCTCCGATGCGGGCGGACATTTCCTCCACAAGGTCCGGGTGAAGTTCCGCGACGTTTGTCCGCTGACCGATGTCGTAGTCCATGTTGTAGAGCTGCGGGTCGAGGGAGTTGCCCAGCTCGATGTTGGTGACATAGTCGTGGGCTGCGCCCTCCGACGGCTCCAGATAGGTCCACTTGCCCCGGCGCAGGAAGTGGCTCTTGTTGACGGCTTCCGCGAAGATTTCCTCCCGTCCCCGGATGGACTCTCCCAGCAGAGCGTCCAGGTGATTTTCGCTGTCCGGCGCCCAGTCGCCCAGCTCCACCCCGAGCATGGCGGCGAAGGAGGCGGCAAAGTCCACCTGGCTGACCAGCGCATGGGAGACGGCGGGACGGATGCGGGATTTCCAGGAAACAATCAGCGGCACGCGGGCGCCGCCCTCGAATTTGCTGTACTTTCCGCCGCGAAGCGGACCGGCGGGGCGGTGCTGCATCATGGTGTTGCGGCGTTCCGCGTCGTCCTGATAGCCGTCGTCCAGCACCGGGCCATTGTCGCTGGTGAAGATGAGGATGGTGTTATCGAGCAGCCCCTCCTTCTCCAGAAAGGCGGTCAGCTGTCCGACGCAGTCGTCCATTTCCAGAATGACGTCGCCCCGCGGGCCGAGGCCGCTCCTGCCGGCGAACCGCTCATTCGGGACGCGCGGCACATGGGGCTGATGCAGTGCATAGTAAAGGAAAAACGGTTTTTCCGGGTCCTCCCTGATAAAGCCCTCCGCCTCGGCGAGGAAGCGCTCCGCCAGGTCCTCGTCCCGCCAAACTGCCTTTTGGCCGCCGCGCATGAAGCCGATGCGGCCGACGCCGTTGACGATGCTGTTGTTGTGGCCGTTGGAGTGGCGCATCCGCAGCAATTCGGGATTCCGCTCCGAGGTGGCGATTCCGTCAAAGGGGCACTCCGCCTCATACGAGACCTCGATGGGGTCGTTTTCATCCAGATTTTCCACCAAGCGGTCTTTGACATAGACGCAGGGCACCCGGTCGTTGGTGGCCGGGAAGAT